>JBKEBR010000405.1:0-12940 GCA_047973285.1 Oscillospiraceae bacterium
ATTCAATCACGTCGGGGTAAATTGTTCCCTGCGCCAAAAAGTCTACTCTGCCAATTTTTTTCGCCTCTTCTTCAAATACGCGGATAAACTCTTCCCCAATAATTTTTCTTTTGGTCTCCGGGTCGGCAACGCCTTTCAGCTTTTCCAACAAACGTTTCTCCGCATTCACGCGTACACAGTTCAGTTTGCTGCCGGCAAACGCCTCTTCCACCTCATCGCCTTCGTTTTTCCGCATAAGGCCATGGTCCACAAAAATGCAGGTCAAACGCTCGCCAACCGCCCGAGACAACAGGGCCACCGCCACAGAAGAATCCACCCCGCCGGAAAGGGCAAGCAAAACTTTACCCTCCCCCACCGTATTCTGTATGTTCTCTACCGCGGTTTTTACATAATCTCCCATTGTCCAGTCGCTGCTGCAGCCGCAAACATTATACAAAAACCGCCGAATCATTTCGGTGCCATTCTGCGTATGTGTTACCTCGGGGTGAAACTGAAAGCCGAAAAATTTGCGTGCCTCATCCTGCATAGCCGCAACCGGGCAAGTGGGAGTATGCGCGGCAATGGTAAACCCTTCCGGCACCTTCGAAATCATAACACCATGGCTCATCCATACGGTTGAGCGCTCGCTCAGCTCTTTAAACAGCAGGCTGCCGGTATCAAAATCCACCTCTGTTTTTCCATATTCGCGCAGTGTTGCCGGGGTAACAACGCCCCCCAAAGCCTGGGCCATAAGCTGGGCTCCATAACAAATGCCCAAAACCGGAATACCCAGCTCAAACACTTCTTTTTCAATAGAGGGCGCCCCCGCCTCGTACACGCTGGCAGGGCCCCCTGTAAAAATAATACCCTGTGGCTTTTGCTCTTTTATAGCCTGCAGCGCCTTTGTGTAGGGAATAACCTCGCAGTATACGTTGCATTCACGTACACGCCTGGCAATTAATTGGTTGTATTGGCCCCCAAAATCCACAACAATAATGGTCTGGTGCGACAAAGAAACCCCTCCTTAAATGGTATAAAGAAAGCCCCCTCACAAATGTAAAGGGGCTTTCAACATTACAGAAGCTAATTAAACGTTGATTTTGGAAACAACGCCCGAGCCAACGGTACGGCCACCTTCACGAATAGCAAAGCGAAGGCCTTCTTCAATGGCGATGGGGGTAATCAGCTCAACGTCCATTTCCACGTTGTCGCCAGGCATAACCATTTCCACACCTTCAGGCAGGGTAATAACGCCGGTAACGTCGGTGGTACGGAAGTAGAACTGGGGACGGTAGTTGTTAAAGAACGCGGTATGGCGGCCGCCCTCTTCCTTTTTCAGTACGTAAACCTGCCCCTTAAATTTGGTATGGGGTTTGATGGAACCGGGCTTAGCCAGAACCTGGCCGCGCTCGATGTCGGTACGCTGAACACCACGCAGAAGGGCGCCAACGTTGTCACCGGCACGGGCATCGTCCAAAGTTTTACGGAACATCTCAAGGCCGGTGATGGTGGTTTTGGAAGCAGCGTCCTTCAAGCCAACCAGTTCAACTTCCTCGCCCACTTTAACGGTACCGCGCTCTACACGGCCAGTGGCAACAGTGCCGCGGCCAGTGATGGTCATGGTATCTTCAACAGGCATCAGGAAAGGCAGGTCTTCCTTGCGCTCGGGGGTAGGAATGTACTCGTCAACAGCGTTCATAAGCGCCAGAATAGACTGGTACTCAGGGGCGTTGATGTCTTTGGACTCGCTCTCCAAGGCCTGCAGCGCGCTGCCCTTGATAATGGGGGTGTCGTCGCCGGGGAAATCGTAAGCGGAAAGCAGGTCGCGAATTTCCATTTCAACCAGTTCGAGCAGCTCGGGGTCATCTACCTGGTCAACCTTGTTCATGTAATCAACAATGTAAGGAACGCCTACCTGGCGAGCCAAAACAATGTGCTCACGGGTTTGGGGCATAGGGCCGTCAGCGGCCGATACCACCAGGATAGCACCGTCCATCTGGGCAGCGCCGGTAATCATGTTTTTAACATAGTCGGCGTGGCCAGGGCAGTCTACGTGGGCATAGTGGCGGGTATCGGTTTGGTATTCAACGTGGGAAGTGTTGATGGTAATACCGCGCTCGCGCTCTTCGGGCGCCTTGTCGATGTTGGCATAATCAACAAAGTCGGCCTCACCTTTAAACGAAAGAACCTTGGTGATGGCGGCGGTAAGAGTGGTTTTGCCATGGTCAACGTGACCAATGGTACCAATGTTTACATGGGGTTTGGAACGGTCAAATTTAGCTTTTCCCATTGTGGTAAATCCTCCTTTTAATAAGCTGGTCATATAAGGTTATTCTACTAAATAAATATTGAAAAATCAAGCGTTTTTCAGGAATTTAGCATCCGGCTGCAAAGGGAGAAAAATGTCAGTCTTCCTTCTTCGCACGGCCGCTCATAATTCCTTCCGCCACGCTCTTGGGCACCTCGGCGTAATGGCTGGGCTCCATGGAATACTGGCCACGGCCCTGGGTTTTGCTGCGCAAATCGGTGGAATACCCGAACATGCCCGAAAGCGGAACAAGCGAGTTAACCTGGGTAATACCGTTTTGCGCTTCCATCCCTTGAATTTGGCCACGGCGCGAGTTCAAATCGCCAATAACATCGCCGGTATATTCATCCGGCACAGTAACGGCATTTTTCATAATAGGCTCAAGAATAACCGGGTCGGCACGGCGCATAGCGTCTTTAAAGGCCATAGAGCCGGCAATTTTAAAAGCCATTTCGCTGGAGTCAACTTCATGGAAGGAACCGTCGTAAAGGGTTACCTTTACATCCACTACGGGGTAACCGGCCAACACACCGGCCTGCATGGCACCCTGAATGCCCTGGTCAACCGGGCCAATGTATTCCTTGGGAATAGAACCGCCCACAATGGCATTGATAAATTCGTAGCCTTTGCCCATTTCATTGGGTTCAATGCGAATTTTAACATGGCCGTACTGGCCTTTACCACCGCTCTGACGTGCATACTTGGTGTCCTGTTCGGCGCTGCGCCGAATTGTTTCACGGTAAGCAACCTGCGGGGCGCCAACATTGGCTTCCACCTTAAACTCGCGCAAAAGGCGGTCTACAATAATCTCAAGGTGCAACTCGCCCATACCGGCAATAATGGTTTGGCCTGTCTCTTCGTCGGTATAGGTGCGGAAGGTGGGGTCTTCTTCCGCCAGCTTTGCAAGCGCAATGCCCATTTTTTCCTGGCCGGCCTTGGTTTTTGGCTCAATGGCAACACGAATAACCGGTTCGGGGAAATCCATGCTTTCCAGAATAATGGGGTGCTTTTCATCGCAAAGGGTATCGCCGGTGGTGGTATTTTTAAGGCCTACGGCGGCGGCAATGTCGCCGGCGTAACACTCGGTGATATCCTGGCGGTGGTTTGCGTGCATCTGCAAAATACGGCCAATGCGCTCGTTGTTGTCTTTCACCGAGTTGTAGTAGGTAGAACCCGCCTTGGCAATACCCGAATACACACGGAAGTAGCACAGCTTGCCAACATAAGGGTCGGTGGCAATTTTGAACGCCAGGGCAGAAAACGGTGCGCTGTCGGAGGGCGCGCGGCTTTCTTCCGCTTCGGTGTCGGGGTTAATACCCTTCATGTCGGGAATATCGGTGGGCGCAGGCATATAGTCCACAATGGCATCCAGCAGTTTCTGAACGCCTGTGTTTTGATAGGAGGTGCCGCACACAACCGGAACAATGGCGTTGGACATGGTTTGCTCACGAATTGCCTTTTTCAATTCCTCTGTGGTAATTTCTTCGCCTTCAAGGAATTTAACCATCAAATCTTCATTGTTGGTGGCAACCGCTTCTACCATAGCCTCGCGGTATTGCTGGGCCTTCTCCTTCATATCCTCGGGAATTTCTTCCACGCGAATATCCTTGCCTACGTCGTCATAGTAAACATCGGCTTCCATTTCAACCAAGTCGATAATTCCGCGGAAGGTATCCTCCTGCCCAATGGGCAGCTGAATCGGAACCGGCACGCATTTCAGCCGGTCCACCATCATATCAATAACGCGGTAAAAATCGGCCCCCATAATATCCATTTTGTTAACGTATACCATGCGGGGAACATGGTACTTATTGGCCTGGCGCCAAACTGTTTCGCTTTGGGGCTCTACACCGCCCTTTGCAGCCAAAACAGTAACGCTGCCATCCAAAACACGAAGTGAACGCTCTACCTCAACGGTAAAATCTACGTGGCCGGGGGTGTCGATAATATTAATGCGATGACGATGGTTTTTGGCGGCAACCGGGTCGTTTACATACTCGGTATGGCTCCAGTAGCAGGTGGTGGCGGCAGAGGTAATGGTAATGCCACGCTCTTGCTCCTGCGCCATCCAGTCCATTGTTGCGGCGCCATCATGTACCTCACCCAGCTTGTGGTTAATGCCTGTATAAAACAGAATACGCTCGGTGGTGGTGGTTTTGCCGGCATCAATGTGCGCCATAATGCCAATATTTCTGGTCATCTCCAGAGATACGTCTCTTGACATTTTAACCTCCCGGATTAGTAGCGGTAATGTGCAAACGCCCTGTTGGCGTCGGCCATCTTGTGGGTGTCTTCACGCTTCTTAACGGCGTTGCCCTGGCTGTTTACGGCATCCATAATCTCACCGGCAAGGCGTTCACGCATGGTACGTTCGCCGCGGGCCCTGGAATAAGCTGTAAGCCAGCGCAAACCAAGGGTTTGCCTGCGCTCGGGGCGTACTTCCAGCGGTACCTGGTAGGTGGAACCACCTACGCGGCGTGCCTTAACTTCAAGCGAAGGCATAATGTTTTCAAGGGCTTTTTCGAACATTTCAAGGGGCTCGTTGCCGGTTTTTTCGCGCACAATGTCAAACGCATCGTACACAATTTTCTGGGCAACGCCTTTTTTACCGTCGTACATAACATTGTTGATGAGACGAGTAACCATTTTGGAATTGTAAACAGGATCTGCTAACACATCCCGTTTTGGAACATTCCCTCTTCTTGGCATCTCTCTTCCCTCCTTCATAAAATAATGAATTCATCGGTACTCGAAAGTATGAACCTTCCGTTTGCCTGAGCCACTTAAGGCTTTCGAAAAGGGCGCCCATTATCATCTATATAATGAAACCCTTTACGGGCAAAAACTCTTCAATTGTAAGATGGAAAGTAGCTTACTTTGCTGCACCCGCCTTCGGGCGTTTTGCGCCGTATTTCGAGCGGCTTTGCTTGCGGTTTGCAACACCTTGTGTATCCAAAGTGCCGCGGATAATGTGGTAACGCACACCGGGAAGGTCCTTAACACGACCGCCACGGATAAGCACAACACTATGTTCCTGCAAATTGTGGCCTACGCCCGGAATGTAGCTGGTAACCTCGATATTGTTGGTTAAACGCACACGGGCCACCTTGCGAAGCGCCGAGTTGGGCTTTTTGGGGGTCATGGTACGAACCGCGGTGCAAACGCCACGTTTTTGGGGAGAGCTGTGGTCGGAATAATGCTTTTTCTGGCTGTTGTAGCTTTTGCCCAGCGCAGGAGCTTTTTCCTTCCTCTCCATTACTTCACGGCCTTTACGCACGAGTTGATTGAAGGTTGGCATGGTTTTCCTCCTTTCTCAAAACAATAAAATTTATATGTTAACCGGCACGCCGGAAAACAGCAAAAAAAGAGCACGAAAAATTCGCGCCTTCTGCGCAACGTATCTATTTTACCTTTTTTAGGCTATGGTGTCAACATCTTTCTGCATATTCAAAATAATGCGCAGCTGCTAAAAATCAACCGTTCCGCCCCGGCCGTAAACGGGCATAAAATGCCGGGCATTCAAGCGGTTTTCTTTTGGGCTTTCACCACACGGTCTTTTCCGGCCATGTCGGGCAGCCGGCCAATTGCAATATAGCCCGCCTGCATTAAAATTTTTTCCACCGCGGCTGCCTGCCTGTCTCCTGTTTCAAACACAATGCGCCCGCCCGGCTTCAGGCTGTCTTTATACAGGCCGGCAAGCTGCCGGTAAAAGTACAGGCCCTCCTCCCCGGCAACCAGCGCAAGCCTTGGTTCATGGTACAGCTCCGGCGCAAGGGCGGCATATTCCTCTTCGGTAACATACGGCGGGTTCGAAACAACCAAATCCAGGCTTTCCGGCAAAAGCTGCCGCTGGTAGCCTATGGCATCGGCAAGAACTGCCACCGGCGGGTTTTTCGCGGTTTTCACATAAGCAGCTATATTTTTTTGCAGGTAAAAAAAGGCTTCTTTTGAAAATTCCACCGCCGTAACCACGGCCCCCGGTACATGCCGCGCAATTCCCAGCGCCAGCGCCCCGGTGCCCGCGCACAAATCCAACACAGCGGGCGCAAAAAGCGCGCGTATTTCTTTTATGGCGGCAAGGCACACGGTTTCCGTTTCGGGCCTTGGAATGAGCACGCCGGGGCCAACGGCAAGCTCCAGTTCCATAAAAGGCCATGTTTGCACAAGATACTGCAGCGGGTAACGGGTGGCCCGCCTGGCCACAAGGCTTTGTAAAAGGTTCCATTCCTGCAAAGAAAATTCTTCTGTATCAAACCTGCTTTTACCGGTTACATGCTTCACCAGCAACCCAACTTCAAAGCCGGCATCGTCAATGCCGGCTTTGCTCAGAATTTCTTTTAACTCCCGCACGCCTTCGCTTGCCTTTACCACTTGGCATCGTCCGGGCTTTGGGGCAAAACCGGGCCAACCGCGGCAATGGCCACTTCAATCATGCTGTCGTCGGGCTCGCTGGTGGTAAGGCGCTGCAGCCAAAGGCCGGGTGCGGAAACAATACGGGTTACAATATTATCGTACCGGCCTGCCAAACGGATAATTTCGTAGGAAAAACCCATTACCAGGGGCAGCATCAGCAATTTTAAGCCAACACGCAGTAAAATGCCCTGCCCCCAAGGCAGTATACTATTTAAAAGAATGGAAATAATCAGCACAATCAGCACAAAGCTGGTGCCGCAGCGAGGGTGGAACCGGGTTTGCCGCCGGATATTTTCCACCGTAAGCGGTTTCCCCGCCTCGTAGCAAAAAATAGTTTTGTGCTCGGCCCCATGGTAGGAAAAAACCCTTTTTATTTCTTTGGAACGCCGTACAAGCGCCAGGTAGCCAACAAACAGGGCAATTTTTAAAACACCCTCCGCCAAGGTGCTGAAATTGCCAAGCGGATACAGGTAGGTGTTGAAAAGACTTACCAGAAAGGTGGGCAAAAACAAAAACAGTACCAGCGCAAGCGCTATGCCCAGCACAGAAGAGGCAGCCATTACAACGCCGGTGGCTTTTTCTCCAAACTTTTCATTGAGCCACCTGTCGAACTTGGAAAGATCCTGTTCTTTTTCTTCCTCGGTCAGCGCAAGCTCGGCGCTACGCATCAAGGTTTTATACCCGGTGAGCATGGAGTTCACAAAAGAAAAAACACCCCGCACAAGCGGAATTTTTGTCCACGCGGCCCGTTTTTTTGTTTCGTGTTCTTCTGTTACTATTTCACCGCCGGGGGTGCGCACGGCCAGGCACCATTTGGCGGGCCCCATCATCATAATTCCTTCCATAACAGCCTGCCCGCCCACCGACGTTTTAAAATTGCTTTTCTCTGCCATTTGGCTCTCCTTCATTATGCTATATAAATTTTTCTCTATTTGCTGTGCAAAGGCAGCTGCAGGGTAACCCTTGTACCCTGCCCCACCTTGCTTTGAATTTTCATTTCGCCGCCGTGGGCCCGCATAATTTCATCCACCACCGCAAGGCCTATTCCGCTGCCCCGAACGGCGCCCTTGCCCTTATAAAATTTCACCTTCACATTTTCCAGGTCTTCGGGGGCTATTCCCTGCCCTTCATCGGCAATGTCTATTTCGGCCAGCGCCTCGCCGCAGGATATTTCAATATAAATATTGCCGCCCGCCCTGGAATATTTTACGGCATTGTCCAGCACGTTGATAAACACCTGGCGCAGGCGGTTTCTGTCGGCCATTACCGGCACCGGCAGCTCCGGCGCTTCATAATGCAAAGAAACGCCAAGGCTTGCCGCCCGCTGCTCTGCAATTAGCACCGCCTCTTCCACCTCTGCCGCAAGGTCCAGCATTTCTTTTTGAAGAGTAAGGCCATTTTGAATCCGGGAAAAATCCAAAAGCTCTTCTACCATGTCATACAGGCGGTCGGTTTCCCCGGCAATAATATTTACACCGCGCCGAAAACTGGCATCGGCCGGGTTTGCAATATGGCTTATTGTTTCCGTCCACCCTTTTATAGAGGTAAG
This sequence comes from Oscillospiraceae bacterium, assembly GCA_047973285.1. Classification (GTDB taxonomy): domain Bacteria; phylum Bacillota; class Clostridia; order Oscillospirales; family Ruminococcaceae; genus JAAYCI01. Next base: position 8,250 of record JBKEBR010000405.1, read on the forward strand.
GGGGGTGCGCAGCTCGTGGCTTACCGAAGAAATAAATTCGTTTTTCATTTGCTCGCTCTGCGAGAGCGCCTCTGCCATGTGGTTAATGGTTTTGCAAAGGCTGCCTATTTCATCATTGTGCTTGTTCTCAATTCGGGTGTCAAAGTCGCCCTGGGCAATGCGGCTTGCCGTGGCCTCCACCTTTTGCAGCGGCAATACAATAGAACGTATAAAATAAACGCCAGACACCACGCTGGCGGTTACCACCACCAGCAAAAAGCCAACCGAGGCCAAAACCAGCCAGCCAATAGAGTCGTTCACAAGCTCCAGGCTGGTTACCATGCTCATTGCAACAATTCCGTCGGCCGAATAGGGGGTGCGCACGGTAATGGCCATTACCTCTTCCCCATTTTCGTTTTTGCCGATATATTGGGTTTGCTCGGGGGCGCCCGGCATCAAAATTTGCTCAATGTCGGGTGCAATGGTTTGCTGTTCGGGCACAATGCCCGAAGAGGAGGATACAATTTCGCCGTTATAATCCACCATCATAAATTCAAACTGGGTTTTGGCGTCGAACTGTTCCACCACCCGGCGCAGCTGCACCTCCCTTGTTTGCTGGGAATAGGTGGAGGAAATGGAAAGCCAGCCGTACAGGGTGTTCAAATGCTTAATAATTTCGTCGCGCGCGCTTTTTCGGTAGCTGGTAACCGTAAAATATAAAAACAAAACTTCGGCCGCCAAAAGAACGGCAATGGTAAAAAGCAGGCTGCCGCGCACCCAGCGCTTTGTAATTGAGTTCACGGCAGTCCCCTCCTTTGGTTTTCTGGGCTTTTCAGGAATTCTTACATACAATGGCATTACGGGTTCCAGCGGTAGCCATAGCCCCACACCGTCAGAATATGCTCGGGGCTGCCGGGTTCGTCCTCTATTTTCATGCGCAAGCGGCGAATGTTAACATCCACAATTTTTACATCTCCGTAATAATTTCCTCCCCACACGCCCTCCAGTATTTTCTCGCGCACCAAAGCGGTGCCGCTGTTGCGAAAAAAGAGCTCCATAATTTGGAATTCCACCTGGGTAAGCACAATGGGCTGCCCATTTTTTAACATCATCCGGCTTTTTTCGTCCAGTACAAAGTTGCCGCTTACCAGCTTTCCCTCGTCATCTGCCTGGGTGCTGCTGCGGCTTACCCTGCGGCAAAGGGCCTCTATGCGGGCCTTAAGCTCTGAAACCGAAAAAGGCTTTGTCATGTAATCGTCGGCGCCAATGGAAAGGGCCTTAATTTTGTCGGCCTCCAGGCTTTTGGCGCTCAGCATTACAATGCCCACATAGGGGGAGGTTCTTCGAATATTTTCGCAAAGGGAAAACCCGTTCATGCCCGGCAGCATAATGTCCAAAATGGCGCAGGCAAAGCTGTCGGGGGTTTTAGAAAAAATATCAAGCGCCTCCTCGGCGCTGGCTGCCTCGGTTACTTCGTAATTGTCCATTTGTAAATTTAAAACAATAAGCTCCCGAATGGCATTTTCATCTTCCACAACCAGTATTTTTTTCATTGGCTGCCTCTTTTCCTGAATTGTTGCTGAAATCCATAGGGCATCTCATAAACCACAATAGTGCTGCACCATTTTTATTCCAGTACGGTAACGGTTATTTGCAATTTTTCCACGGCAGAAACCGTCGATTTCGGGAAAAAGTACAAATCTGAGGAACCGGGCACCCGCTTGCTTTCCCCCGGGGGCAGTTCGCCCGCCTCAAGGTGCCGCAGCTCCAGCAGCACCTCACCGGTTCGGCTGTCCTTCACAAGCCACAAGCCTGTGGCTTTTCCCTCGGCCGCCACCGCATAGCCCTGCCACTCGCCGGGCAAACGAATGTAAAACGATTTTTCGGAATCTAAAATTCCATACTGCACCAGCGCCGGGACATCGCCCAGAAAATTAATCCATTCCACATAAGACAGGCTGCTTTGCAAAGAGGCGGGTACAATATTGCTTTGCGCCTGCACCGGAATTTCCACCATGCCGTCGTTGTTAATATCTTTGGAACGAAGCAAAGACGAAAGGCGCGCCGTTTCGGCCGCAATTTCGGCCGAGTCGCCCATATCATAAAACCCTTCGCCCCTGCTGGAATAGTGAAGAATTTGGCTGATGAGAACATCGGCCGTATTTTTGCCGTCAATTACCAGAACAGAGTCTCCGCTTGGGTTTTTCCCGGGGTAAATCCCCTCGCAGGTTTTAAAATTTTTATTCAGCTCAACCGTTTTTTGCAGCTTGGTAAAATCTTTTTCACCGGCTGCGGTAACCGTGCCCGTTAAAAAGTCCAGGGTGAGGCCGCCCACTTCCTCCAACGGAGAAACCACCGCAATATCCATGCGCCCGGTTCCCGTAAGGTTGCCCAGCAGGTAATTCGAGTAATTCCCCGCTGTTTTGGGCAAAAGCTGGGCGCCGGAATATTGGTAAAGCACAAGGGTTTTGGCCGCCATTGTGGCCGTGGTAAAGCCAACAATCAACTGGCGGCTGCCATCGGCAAACATATTGGCCACCTCAACGCTGGCCACGTCGGGGTATATTCCTTCCTCAATATCCTTCACTTCCCAGCTTCCGTCAACCTGCTCCAACACTGCAATATACATGGTGTTGCTGCTGCTGGTAAGGCTGTACAGCAAAACGGCCTCCTGGGTACTGTCGCCGTTTAAATCTGCCATTACAAGGGGGCTGCGCCAATCCCCTTCTTTGGGGAACTTGTACTGGGGCTCTTCCCCAAGGTACTCTTTCAGCGCCTTTTGAATTTCGCCCTGCCCCTGCCCCAGTGCCGGTGCGCGCAGCAAATCGTTTATATTCTGCAAAGAAAAAGGGGCACAACCCGCAAAAAGCAGCGCTACCAACAGCAACAGGCAACAAAGGCGCGCTTTTTTACGCATTGCTCCACCTCCCCGCAAAATTCGCCCGGCGGCAAAACCAACCACACAGCCGCCGGAACACGGCATAACTCAATAGCCTATATTTTACCACTATTGCAGATTGATGGCAAATGAAGAAATGGTGAAGTTCCGCCTTTTGTTTTCCATTCTTCCCATGCGCCCATGAATTCTCCCCGTTCCGCTGGACTTTTGCCCGGGTGAACGGTACAATAAAAGCATTCCGCCAACAAAGGAGTTTCGCAATGAAAATGTTTGTATATAATTATCGTGAATACGATGAAAAAGAATATTTTGAAGAGTATGTAAAAGAATTCAACGTTGAAATTTCTTTTTCCACCCTTTCCCCCTCCCTGGAAACCGCCGTGCTTTGCAAGGGCTGCCGTTTTGTTTCGGTTATTGTAACGCAAATAGACCGCCCCTTGCTTGAAAAGTTCAAAGAGCTTGGCGTAGAAGGCATTGCCACCCGTTCCATTGGGTACGACCATATAGACCTTGCGGCGGCTAAGGCCCTTGGCATTCAAATAAGTGTTTCCAGCTACCCGCCGAATGGCGTGGCAGATTTTGCCGTGATGCTGATGTTGATGCTTTTGCGAAAGGCAAAGCCAATTCTGTTAAAAAGTGTTTCCAACAACTTTGGCCTGCGCGGCAGCCAAGGCCGCGAGCTGCACAGCCTTACGGTGGGCATTGTAGGCACAGGGCGAATTGGGCGGCAGGTCATTAAAAACCTGAGCGGCTTTGGGTGCAAAATTTTGGCGTACGACCCCGTTCAAAACCCGGAAGCGGAAGAATTTGCCCAGTACACAACACTGCAAAAGCTGTTTGAAACAAGCGACATTATTTCACTGCACACGCCGCTAACCCAAGGGAATTACCACATGGTAAACGCCGCCAGCCTTGCGGCCATGAAACCCGGGGTAATTCTTGTGAACACGGCAAGAGGCGGGCTTGTGGATACCGGCGCGCTCATAGATGCCCTGGAAAGCGGCCGGGTGGGCGCGGCGGGGCTGGATGTTTTAGAAGGCGAACAGGTTAAGGTGTTTACAGACGGAGGCAGCACCAATTTCAGCGGCAGGCAAAACGCGGTTTTGCAGGGCTTTAGCAACGTTATGGTAACCCCCCACGCGGCGTTTTATACCGATAGCGCCAGCCGGTACACCGTAAAAAGCGTTGTTGAAAGCTGCTTGCATTTATACCGCGGCACGCCAAACCCTTTGCGCATTGTATAAACAAACCGGCCTCAGGTTTTCTGAGGCCGGTTTGTTTGTTATTTATATAAAAGAAACAAGCGGTTTGCGGGCGCCGGTTTCTGTTGTCAATCGTTCACATGAATGCTGCCCGAGGTGCTGGCCGTTCTCACGTGGTAAAAGGGCGCGGTACCAACAAAGCCGTGGGCTTTGTTGCGCCGCTGGAAGGTGAGCAAATTGTCGAACCCGGTGTGAATTCCGCCGGAAATGCTTCTGCCGTCAAATTCAAAGGAGGCGTCCGCGGGAATTTCCAGCCTAACACCGCCGCTTACCGAGGAAGCGTCTACATCGCCCCGCAGCTCGGCAAAATTTACCCGCACGCTGCCCGAGGTTGTTTTAAAGCTGCCGCTGCCTTCGGCGGTTTCTATGCGCACCCCGCCGCTGATGCTGTGAAAATTCATATTGCCTGAAATATGCTCGGCTTTTACAGCGCCGCTGGTAGAGCTTGCCTGCACGGTGGCCGCGTGCACAGCCTGCAGCGAAACCTCCCCGCTTATGGTTCTGGCAATAAAGGCGGCCAGGTTCCATTCCGCTTCGGTTTTTACCCCACC
>JBKEBR010000406.1:0-6878 GCA_047973285.1 Oscillospiraceae bacterium
CATGCGGTGGGAAATATAAACAATGCCAATGCCACGGGCCGTCAGCTTTTTTATATTTTCAAACAGGGCGGTTACTTCCTTGTCGGAAAGAGAGCTGGTGGGCTCGTCCATTACAATAATGCCCGCGTGGAACGAAACCGCCTTTACAATTTCAACCATTTGCTGCTGGGCAATGTCCAGGTCTGCAATTAGGGTGCGCGGCGAAAGCTGCAGGCCAAAGTCGTCCAAAGCCTGCTGGGTAGAGCGCACCATGGCTTCGTTGTCTATAAAGCCGTTTTTCTTTTTCAGCTCCCGCCCCAAAAAAATATTTTCCGCCACCGAGAGATAGGGCACCAGCACCAGCTCTTGATGAATGATGGAAACCCCGGCCGCCTGTGCGTCCTCTACCGAATGAATTGCCACCGGCCGGCCCTCAATGAAAATCTCCCCTTCGTCTTTGGCGTAAATGCCGCCCAGCACCTTAATAAGGGTAGATTTGCCCGCGCCGTTTTCGCCAAGCAGCGCGTGTACCTCGCCCGCGCGCAGGGTAAAAGACACCCCCTTCAAGGCGTACACCCCCTGAAAGCGCTTGTGAATATTTTTCATTTCAAGCAGCAATTGCTCTGCCAAGCTATCATCTCCTTGTAATTGCATACAAAACAAAAGTACCTCCGCCAAAGGCATTCCCGCCTGGGCGGAGGTTTTTTCAAGAGTGCGCCGCGAAGCTTAGCCCCACTGGTCGGGCTTCATCTGGTCAACATTTTCGGGGGTAACCAGTGTGGTTTCCAAAGAATACTCGGCGTCTACGCTGCCGCCGCTCAGCAGGGTGTAGGCGCATTCCACGGCTTTTTCGCCAATAGAAACGGGGCTTTGGGCCGCGGTGGCATACAGGCCGCCGTCTTTAACGCTGGTTTTGCCGGAGGGGGAGCCGTCTACGCTCATCACCTTAATTTGGCCGGCGCGCCCGGCAGATTCCACGGCGCCCAGAACAATCAAAGAAACGTCATCGTTCAGGCCCCAGAACACGTCAATGTCATCGTTGGCGGTCAAAAGGTCTTCGGCGGTGCCCAAAACGGCGTCCATAGTGGAAATCGATTTGCGGTCCACAATTTTGCTGTTGGTGCCGGCAATGGCCTCTTCCAGGCCCTGCACACGCTGTACAACGCTTTCGGCCAGGGGGTTTTCAATAACGCAAATGTTGGCGCCGTCCGGGTAAAGCTTTACAATTTCTTCCCCGCACTGGCGGCCCGCGGCCACGTTGTTGGAGGCAATGTAGGTTTCAATAAGGCTCAGGTCTTGCACGGCAGAGTCTACGTTGATTACCTTTACGCCTGCGGCCTTGCAGGCCTCAAGGGCGGGCTGCACCGAGGCGGAATCCACCGGGTTTAGGAACAGCACGTCAATGCCCTGGGTAATCAAATCTTCAATTACGTCGTTTTGCTTGTCTTGCCGCTGCTGGCCGTCAATGGCAATAAAGGTGTCGCCGTTGGCCTCAATGGCGGCCTGCATAGCGTCGCGCATGGCAATGTGGAAGGGGTTTGTCATGTCCATGCAGGTGTAGCCGAATACATACCCGCCCTCTTTGGCGGAAGTGGAGGCCGCAGCGGAAGCGGCGGTGGAAGCAGAACTGGCGCTGCCGGAGCAGGCGGCCATTGCCAGCGCAAAAACGGCCGACAAGGCAATTGCAAGAACTTTCTTCATGGTGGTATCCTCCTGTTTGTTTTTTTTTCCATACAGGTAAACGATTACGTAACCGTTTACCTTTTCGCAGTTTCATCATACAGCGGCGGCAGGTTTCTGTCAATCTGCACAAAACAACAATTTTTTTGGCCTATATTTGTGCAATTTTTATAGTTAAAACCGGCGAATTCCGCTTTGAAACAGAATTTTGTACTTTGACAGGTTATTTTTTTTTTGATACAATAAATACAAAGTTTAAGCAAAATGGTAGCCCAAAAAACAAAAAATATCGATAATAAAATCTTTTCTTAAAAGAAAACGTTTTTATATTTCTGTGCAATGGAGTGAGCGCCAATGCCAAAGGCAAATATACGCGACGTTGCCCGGCATGCGGGGGTGTCAATTGCCACTGTAAGCCATGTAATTAACAACACCCGCTTTGTAAAGGAAGAAACCCGCCGGCGCGTGATGGACAGCATTGACGAGCTGGACTACAGCCCCGATGCCATGGCCCGCAGCTTTAAAACCGGCCGCCGGAATTTAATTGCCTTTATTGTGCCGGATATTGCCAACGCCTTTTTTGCCACCCTGATTGAAGAGGTGGAAACCGTGGTGAGCAAAGAGGGCTATAAGCTGATTGTAATCAATACCAAAGAAACCAAGCAGCGGGAGGTGGAAAACCTGCGCATTCTTTCCAGCGGTGTGGTAGACGGTTTTCTCATTGCCTCTACCATGGACCATTTTACCGAGCTTGCGGGGGTGGTTCCCGCCGGTATTCCGCTGGTGTTTGTAGACCGCAAGCTGCCCGGCTGCCCCTGCGACACCATTGTGGTAGACAACTACCACGCCATGTACGAAGGGGTGGAATACCTGATTGGGCAGGGGCATACCAGAATAGGGTATATCACCGGCCTGCCGCGTATTTCCACCACGGGGGAGCGCCTTGAAGGGTATACGGCGGCCATGAAAAGCCACGGCCTTGCCACAGCCGGTTTGATTCGCATTGGCGACTCTATGAGCAAATCGGTGGCGGGCAACCTTTCGGCCCTTTTAAAAATAGGGTGCACCGCCCTTGTGGTGGCCAATAACGTAATGGCCACCGAAGCCATGATGCAAATGCTGGCCCAGGGCATACGCCCCGGCTCAGACGTGGAAATGCTGGGCTACCGAGACAGCAGCCAGGCCCAGTACGGCCTGCAGCACATGCACCTTATTTGCCAGCCCACCGAGGCAATGGGCCGCACGGCGGGCCAGCAAATGCTGGAACGGCTGCAGGCGCCGGAGCTGCCGGTAAAGCAAACCGTTTTGCAGGCGGTTTTTGCCCCCCGCAGCAGGCCTGCGCAAAAGCCGCAGCAGCCGTAAAAATACAAAAATATACAGCAAAACCCCGGGGAGGGCGCCATAACGCCTCCCCGGGGTTTTGCTGTAAAATTGTTTTTGGCATCAGCCGAAAATTGCCCCGGTAAAATTCGGCAATACCGGCCGCCTGCACAGCGCCGAAGCGCATTTGCCGCGCAGGCCTTGCCGACGCGTCGTTTTATGGGGGCGCTTTATAAAAAACCGTGCCCACCCGGCGCGGCGGCAGCCTGCCGGGTGGGCGCACCTGCATTGAATATTTTAAAATGCCTGCGTGAAAGGGCAGCCAACCCTTGTATAGGTAGGGGTTTTCGCCGTGGAGGGTATGGGGCAGGCGGTTTTGCCCGCAACCCTTTTGCAAAAAAAAAGAGCGCCGCCTTACCGGCGGCACTCTTTGGCAGTAAAGCCCTTGTGCAAGGTTATTTGCGGGGGTTTTTAATGGCGGCCTGCGCGGCGGCCAGGCGGGCAATGGGCACACGGAAGGGAGAGCAACTCACATAGTCCAGCCCAACATTGTGGCAGAACTCAATGGAGGAGGGGTCGCCGCCGTGCTCGCCGCAAATGCCCACATGCAGGTGGGGGTTGGCCTTGCGGCCAAGGTCTACGGCAATTTTTACCAGCTTGCCAACACCGTTCTGGTCCAGGTGGGCAAACGGGTCAGATTCATAAATTTTGCTCTCATAGTAGTAATCCAGGAACTTGCCGGCGTCGTCGCGCGAGAAGCCGAAGGTCATCTGGGTAAGGTCGTTGGTGCCGAAGCTGAAGAAGTCGGCTTCCTTGGCAATTTCGTCGGCCACCAAAGCGGCGCGCGGAATTTCAATCATGGTGCCCACTTCATACTTCATGTTGCTGCCCGCTTCGGCAATCAGCTTGTCGGCGGTGGCAACCACAAAATCCTTTACATATTTCAGCTCTTTTACTTCCCCCACCAGCGGAATCATAATGTGAGGCACAATGTCCTTGCCGGTTTTTTTGGAAATGTTCAGCGCCGCCTGAATAACGGCGGTGGTTTGCATTTCGGCAATTTCCGGGTAAGAAACCGCCAAACGAACGCCGCGGTGGCCCATCATGGGGTTGAACTCGTGCAGCGAATCGATAACGTTGTGCAGCTCGGGCACGGTAAGGCCAAGGTCGGCGGCCAGCTCCACAATGTCGGCTTCCACAGTGGGCAAAAATTCGTGCAGGGGCGGGTCAAGGTAACGGATAACCACCGGGCGGTCGCCCATTACTTCGTACAGGCCCTCAAAGTCGCCCTGCTGGTAGGGCAAAATTTTGGCAAGGGCCTTTTTGCGGGCCTCGGCGGTTTTGGCCACAATCATTTCGCGCATGGCCTTAATGCGGTCGGCCTCAAAGAACATGTGCTCGGTGCGGCAAAGGCCAATGCCCTCGGCGCCGAAGTCGGAGGCGTGCTTTGCGTCGGCAGGGGTGTCGGCGTTGGTGTACACTTCCAGCTGGCGGGCGCCGTCGGCCCACTTCATCAGGCGGTCAAAGTCGCCTGAAATGGAGGCCTCGGTGGTGGCAACCGCCTGGCCGTACACATTGCCGGTAGAGCCGTCCAGCGAAATAAAGTCGCCTTCTTTATACTCTTTGCCGCCAAGGGTAAATTTTTTGCCTTCATAATTTACCACCATTTCACCAAGGCCGGAAACACAGCAGGTGCCCATGCCGCGGGCCACAACGGCCGCGTGGCTGGTCATGCCGCCGCGGGCGGTAAGAATGCCCTGGGCAACGGCCATGCCCTCAATGTCTTCGGGGCTGGTTTCAAGGCGCACCAGAATAACCTTTTTGCCTTCGGCGTGCCATTTGGCGGCGTCTTCGGCGGTAAATACCACCTGGCCGCTGGCGGCGCCGGGCGAGGCCGCAAGGCCCTTGCCAATTACGGCGGCCTGTTTTAAGGCGGCGGGGTCAAACTGGGGGTGCAGCAGGCTGTCCAGCTGCTTGGGCTCTACGCGCAAAACAGCCTCCTGCTCGGCAATAAGGCCCTCGTCCACAAGGTCTACGGCAATTTTAAGGGCGGCGGCGGCGGTGCGCTTGCCGTTGCGGGTTTGCAGCATATACAGCTTGCCGTCTTCAATGGTAAACTCCATGTCCTGCATGTCGCGGTAGTGGTTTTCCAGCCGCTGTGCAATGGAGGCAAATTCTTTGTACACGGCGGGCATCTGCTCTTCCAAATGGCTGATGGGGAAGGGGGTGCGGATGCCGGCCACCACGTCCTCGCCCTGGGCGTTGATGAGGTATTCGCCGAACAGCTTCTTTTCGCCGGTGGCGGGGTTGCGGGTAAAGGCCACGCCGGTGCCCGAATTGTCGCCGGAGTTGCCGAATACCATAGACTGAATGTTTACGGCGGTGCCCCAGTTGTAGGGAATTTCGTTCATGCGGCGGTAGGTGTTGGCGCGGGGGTTGTCCCAGCTGCGGAACACGGCGCGCACAGCCTCAATCAGCTGTATTTTGGGGTCTGCGGGGAAGTCCTCGCCCTTTTTGTTTTTGTACAGGGCCTTGAACTTTGCCACCAAAACCTTCAGGTCGTCGTCGGTCAGCTCGGTGTCCAGCGTTACGCCCTTCTCTTCCTTCAAGGCGTCAATCAGCTTTTCGTACTCGGTTTTGGGCTGCTCCATCACAACATCGCTGAACATCTGAATAAAGCGGCGGTAGCTGTCGTAGGCAAAACGGGGGTTGCTGGTTTTGGCGGCCAGGCCTTCCACCACCTCGTCGTTCAGGCCAAGGTTCAAAATGGTGTCCATCATGCCCGGCATGGAAGCGCGCGAGCCGGAACGAACCGACACCAGCAGCGGGTTGGAAACGTCGCCGAAGGTTTTGCCGGTAATGGCTTCCAGCTTGCCCACATACTCAAAAATCTCCGCCTGAATTTCAGGGGAAATTTTGCGGCCGTCGTCATAATAACGGGTACAGGCCTCGGTGGTAACGGTAAAGCCCTGGGGCACCGGCAGGCCGGCATTGGTCATTTCCGCCAGGTTTGCGCCCTTGCCGCCAAGCAAATTGCGCATGTCTTTGTTGCCTTCACTGAAAAGGTACACATACTTTGTGCTCAAAATCATCTACCTCCAAACATTTTTTGCATTCCCGCATCACCGTCGGTGAGCCATCTTCTTCTAAACGAATGCTATAATAGTATAGCAAAGAAATTCGGCAAATACTACTGCTATTTCTTAAAGAAACGGCTAAAGTTCTAACAATTTTGATGGTTTCGCGCGTTTTTTTCTTGCAAAAAAATAAGAAACGGGTAAACTTAAAGAAAAGGGCGAAATTTTTGCGGAAAAAAGCGCTTAAATTTGCGCGGCCTTGGCGCCGCCCGCCCTGTGGGGCGGCAATTTTGGCAAAGGGAAGGTGTGGCCATGCAGGGCAGAGAGGTTAAAATATTTTCGGGCAACTCCAACAGGCCGCTGGCGCTTGCCATGGCGGAGGGGCTGGGCCTTCCAATGGGCAAAAGCGAGGTGGGCAAGTTCAGCGATGGGGAAATTCAGGTGTCCATTTTCGAAAGTGTGCGCGGCTGCGATGTGTATGTGGTGCAAAGCACCTCCCAGCCGGTAAACACCAACCTTATGGAACTGCTGATTATGATCGACGCCTTTCGCCGGGCCTCGGCGGGCAGCATTACCGCGGTAATTCCCTATTACGGCTATGCCCGGCAAGACCGTAAAAACAAAGCGCGCGACCCCATTACCGCAAAGCTGGTGGCCGATTTAATTGTGAAGGCCGGGGCCGACAGGGTGCTCACCATGGACCTGCACGCCGCCCAAATTCAAGGCTTTTTCGATGTGCCGGTAGACCACATGGTGGGCCTGCCCATTCTTTCGCCCTATTTTGAAAAAACAGTGGCGAAAAACCCCGAGCTGAAAAAAACA
>JBKEBR010000407.1:0-9605 GCA_047973285.1 Oscillospiraceae bacterium
CGTTTGCTTGGTTAAATCGTCGTCGGTGGGGCCAAGGCCGCCGGTAAGCACCAGCACCTCGCTGCGCTGCAGCGCCTGTTCCAGCACAAAGTTCAAACGCTCGGGGTTGTCGCCCACCACCGTTTGGTAATATACGCCAAAGCCAAGCTCGGCCAGCTGCTGTGCCAAAAACTGTGCATTGGTGTTCAAAATATCTCCCAGCAAAATTTCAGTACCCACCGATATAATTTCTGCGCGCATGGATAGGCTTCCTTCCTGTGTAAGGGTTATTTACAAAATGTTTATACTGAACCTTCTATACAAATTGTTTTATTCTATGGGGCGGGCAAGCCCAAGGCTTTGCCGCCACCCGGGCGCCGGGCCGTCCTCGGCCCAATATTCCCGCAAGGCGCTAATTTTTCCGCCCTTTTCAAAGGTAAAAAACGAAACAGCGTGCAGCGAAAACCCGCCCTCGGCCGCACAAACCCTTGCCACCGAAACCACACCGCCATTTTCCAGCCTTTCTACCGAAACCAGCGTTACCCGCCAATTGCCCGGGTAGTGGCTGTTCGCCCTTGTAAAGCCCTGCACGGTAAACCGTTCGTTGGTATTGGGCCATTCCACAACGGCCCCCGGGGCAAACCAAAAGGCCAGCCCCGCCCAGTTTTGCGCGTCAATGTCGGCCCACAGGCCCCGCACCGCAGCTTTGCTCATTCTTCTGTTCTCCCTCTACCGCATTAAGGCAAACTCTGCCGCAAGGGCCGCCTGCCGCTCCAGCTCGGCAAGCCGGGGCATTTTTTCTTCGCATTCCAGCACAATTTCCATTTTGGGCCGGGTGGCCGGGTGGGGCGGGGTAAAAATGGTGCAGCAGTCCTCATAGGGCTGAATGCTGGTTTCAAAAGTGCCAATGGCCCGGGCAATTTCCACAATTTCGGTTTTGTCCATGCCTATGCAGGGGCGCAGCACCGGCAGGTTTTGGGTTTGGTCGGTGCAGGCCAGGGCCGCCAGCGTTTGGCTGGCCACCTGGGCAAGGCTTTCCCCGGTAATCAGCGCTTCGCATTCTTCTTTCCGGCTGATAAGGTTTGCCACCCGCATCATGCTGCGGCGCATCATCACCGTAAAATATTCCTGCTTTGGCAAATTGTCGCGCAGGTACTCCTGGGTTTCGGTGTAGGGCACCACATACAGGGGCATAGGCCCGGTATAGGGCACCAGCAGCCCCGCTAAAGTTTCTACCTTGGCCCGGGCGCGGGGGCTTGTATAGGGCGGGCTGGCAAAGTGAATGCCCACAAGCCCAAGGCCCCGCTTTGCCATCAGGTAGGCGGCCACCGGGCTGTCTATGCCGCCGGAAAGCAGCAGCGCCGCCCGCCCGCTGCTGGGCACCGGCAAACCGCCCGCGCCCTTTTGCTTGCCGCCGTGCACATAGGCGGCGCTTTCGCGCACCTCCACCGTAACCAGCAGCTCGGGGCTGTGTACGTCCACCCGCAAATGGGGGAATTTTTCCAGCAAAAACCCACCCAGCTGAATTCCTATTTCCATGCTGTTCAGGGGAAAGGTTTTGTCGGCCCGCTTGGCCGCCACCTTAAAGGTTTTGGCCGCCTGCAATTGGGGGGCAAGCGCTGTGGCCGCCGTTTGAAAAATACTTTCCACACTTTTTTCGCACACCGTAGCGCGGGAAAGGGCGGCAATGCCAAACACCTTTTTGCAGCGCTCGTACGCTTCGGCGGTGCTGCCCATGGCCGCTTCATCCACCGGCTCAATGTAAATGGTAGACTGGGCGGTGCGCACCCGCCACTCCCCCAGGCCCTCCATGCGGCGGCGCAGGGTTTTCATCAACGTTCTCTCAAAGCTTCTCCGGTTCAGGCCCTTCAGCGCCATTTCGCCCTGGTAGGCCATAATCATCTCGCTCATGCTTGCTCCTTTAGTCAACTGATTTGCCCACCACGCCGGGGCCCGCCCGCGCGGGCAAGGCTTGCGGCGCCTTTGTAAAGCCCCTCTAACAGGGCCTCCACATCTTCGGGGGTGTTGTAGGCGTCAAAGCTTACCCGCAAAGCCCCCTCTGCCCGTTCCCTGGGCAGCCGCATGGCCGCCAGTGTGTGGCTAACCTGCCCCTTAGAGCAAGCCGAGCCGCTGGAAACATACACCCCATACTCCTCTAAAAAGTGCAGCAGGGTTTCGCTTTTAAGGCCCGGCAGCGAAAAGTTCACAATGCCCCCGTAACTGTTTTCGGGGGTATTCAACACCGCCCCCGGCAGCTTTTGCAGCCCCTGCAAAAGCTGTGCGCGCAGCTGGTGTATTCTTTCAACGGCCTTTGGCCGGTTTTGCAGGGCAATTTCCACCGCCTTGGCAAGCCCCGCAATATAGGGGGTGTTTTCAGTGCCGGGGCGCAGGCCGTTTTCCTGCCCACCGCCCAAAAGCGGGGGGTAAATGTTCATGCCCTTGCGCAGGTACAAAGCGCCAATGCCCTTTGGCGCGTGAATTTTATGGCCCGAAACGCCGTAGCTGTCTATTTCGGTTTCATTCAGCCGCACCGGCAGCTTGGTAAAGCCCTGTACCCCGTCTATATGCACGGCGGTGCGGGGGTTTTTTGCCTTTACAAGGCGGGCCAGCTCGGCCACGTCCAGTACCGCGCCGGTTTCGTTGTTCACCTGCATGGCGCTTACCAGCACCGTGTCGGCCTGCACCTCGTTTACAATGGCCGCAAGCGCCACCTCCCCGGTTGGCTCGGGCGGCACAATGGTAAGCTGAAACTCCTCTTTTTCCGCCAGTTCTTCCAGCGGCTTTGCCACGCAGGGGTGCTCGTAGCCGGTGGTTACCAGGTGGCTGCCCCAATTTTTGCGGGCGCGGGCCGCCCCAAAAATGGCAATGTTGCTGGCCTCGGTGCCACTGGCGGTAAACACAACCTCCCCCGGCTGGCAGCCAAGGGCCTTTGCCACGGTGGCCCGGGCCGCTTGTATCTGCTTTTCCGCCTCAAAGCCGGGCCGGTATAAAGAAGAAGGGTTTGCAAAATGTTGTTCCATAACCTCGCCAATGGCCTGTATTACTTCGGGCAAAACAGCCGTGGTTGCGGCGTTGTCCAGATAATGCATAAAAAGGGCTCCTCTGCTGGCATTATGCCTGAAAATAGATAGGTTTATTATACACCCCCCGCCCCGCGGCAGGCAAGCGCACCGCTCCTCCCCCAAAGCCACTGTGGGCAGCCTGCACAAAGGCAGACGGAATGCCTTCCGGCAAAAAAGCACTATTACTCCGGGGCCTGTAATATTCAAAACCCGCGCCAGGCTGCGGGTGGCTGCTTTTTTAGCCCAAACCCGCTTGCGCGCCTAAGTGCCAAGGTACACAGCAATTTTTTAGCAGGTGGTGTTATAAAAGCGGCGCTTTATACGCCTACGTAAATGGAGCAACGCCCTTGACCTTCCATGTATTTTATATGTCAAGATGTTGGGCAACCTACTTGAAAAATAAGTGCAGTATGTGTTTGTCGAAACCAGTGGAGCCCGCTGACTAAACGGCAAAAAAAAATTAGAAAAAATAAAAAGGAGCAACGGATGGCTTACGAAAACGGAAAGTATTATTGGCTTATTTCTCCAGGGGGCAATGGTCGCGCACTCAGCGTATATGGGAACAGCCAGGTATCGCAGAACCAAAATGTAATACTATAGGACAAGCAAACCATCAACGACCAGAAATGGTTGGTGAGTACCTACAGCGGCTTTGGGCGAATTCGAAGTGGATTGAATATTGGTTACGCATTAAATATTTGGCGCGGCGCCTCCAATATGAATAACTGTGATATACATATCTGGGCAGGCAACACAGAAGATTCCAAAATTGATTTCAATACCGTAAATGCCAATCAAAATCTTTATCGAATTAAAAGTGTAAATTACAATCTGTTTCTTACTGCTGTAAATTCATCCAATGGCTCGGATGTGCGTTGGCAAAATGCAAATTGGCGGAGACATCCGGTTATGGAAATTGGTTGATTTTTCTGACAGCAGCAGCGGTACTTCCAAAACTCTTTCCATGCCGATGAATACCAACCAAAGATACTCTGGCTATAGCCGTACAATTAATACCCAGGGGTGTGCACTTTGCTGTGGGGTTAATGTTTCCGCCTACTACGGTTCTTCCACCAATAATAATGTAAATTATTTTTTAACAATTATTGGAGTACTGCCGGGTATAACTGGGGAGCACCCAATGCAAACTTCACAGAGGGGACATATTCTTTAGCAACCATTAAATCAGAAATTGATGCCGGAAGGCCGGTGGTGGTTCATGCTACCACCGCGGCAGGCGGCACGCACTGGGTGGTGGCTTACGGCTATACCAACAGTTGTAATTCACCGGACAGTATAAACGTACTGGATCCTGCAAACATTAAAAATACAAGCAGCCAAACCGGGCTTTATAGCTCTCTGTCAAAAGCCATGAAAGATAGCCTCGGAAACAGCTACTCTTTTAGGCGGATAAAAAAAAACTCTAAAAAATAAAGCCAAGAATACCCCCCTGGAGGCGTCACCTCCAGGGGGGTATTCCCAATGCTATACAAACTCCCAAGCGAAGGGGTCAAACTTTACTCCATTTTCAAAAACTAAAATGTCATTTTCAATTTTTTCTATCGGCATGGAAGCTACTTCACCAGGAAGCCAAGTTTCTTCATTGGAATGATCCGGTTGTAATTTATCATGGAGAATGACAAAATGGGGAACGGCGCGGGCGCGGGCGGGTTTTTGAGCCTTTAAAAGGGCTTAAAACCATTTATAAGCAAAAAAATGGCTTTAATTCGCCTTTAATTAGTTTTAGAGAACCCTTACAGAAACTTAAAAACAAAAGCATTTCGCATTGTGCCCGCGCGGCACCGTGCGAATTTTTTTTGCCCATTTTGGGCTATTTTTCGCCGAATGGCGCGGGCCGGGCTACATGCGTTTAAAAAGTGTTTAACAGGCGGCAAAACTGTTTAAATGTGAAAATTAAAAACCCTGTGAAGCCGCTTTAGAAGCGGTTTCACAGGGTTTAAACGTTTTTTAAAGAAAGGGGCAAACCACCCGTCGAAACATAGGAAAAAGTACCTAAAGGAACAATAAACCTCATCATTACTTTCATTAATGGTATGGTTTCCAATATCTATGCCGGGCTGAATGCTGTAATTAGGGCCATCAATACATTGTCATTTAAGGTTCCCGATTGGGTTCCCGGTATCGGTGGCGGCCAGTTTGGTTTTAACTTTTCGGAATTAGTTGCTCCACAGATACCAAAACTGGCCCGTGGGGCGGTTATTCCACCGAACCGGGAATTCGCTGCTATTCTTGGTGACCAGACCAGTGGGCGCAATCTGGAACTGCCTGAAGCTTTATTACGCCAAATTATGAGGGAAGAGGGCGGTGGGCGTGAAATAACTATCCGATTTACCGGTAGCTTGGCGGAGCTGGTGCGTATACTGAAGCCGGAAATAGAAAAAGAGGACACCCGCACTGGCGGCTATCTTATAACGGGAGGTGCCTATTAATGATACAGATTGATGGTATCACCTATAACGTGCCGGTGGCCGAGCTCACACGCAAAGCAGAATTTTTAGATAAATATGCGGAGCGCACCGAGAGAGGAGATCTAGAGCGGGAGCTTATAGGCGTTTATTTTAACTATCAATTAAAGTTTGGGGATACTACCGACATGGTGGAGTATGCCCGCCTCTGGAACAAACTTACAGAACCGGAGGAGTTTCATACCGTAGTGGTGCCGGACGAGAATGGAGCCTTCGTTTTCAAGGCCTACTTTTCGAATGTGGCTGATAAAATGCTCCTGTTTTATAAGCAGAAAAATTATTTTAATGATTTGACCGTGAACTTTATTGCAAAGAGTCCGGCAAGGAGGTGACCGGCAAATGCGCACATCGACAGAGGTACAATTCGCATTATTTGATGTAACAGCGAAAATGGATGCCATGTATACCGCCGCACTAATAGAGCCATTTTGTAATTTGGAAGATTTCAGACAGGATACACCACCAATCTTGCCAAAATACGCAACCTGTGAGCACAAGCAATTTTTGCTTGATGGCAGCTTTGAAATGTTTCCAGATACTCCTGCAGGGCTTTTTTGGGGGCTTTGGACACAATCTATCAGCAACAGCTTTGGGGGATTTACTTCTCCGCCTATGCTAGTCATAGATTTTAGTGTGGCACACAGCAGCATGGGCCTTACACTGCATTTTTACCCACCCACGGAAGAATGGTGTAGCGCACTGCACATACAATGGCTGGGCGCTGCTGGTGAATCGTTGGCATCCGGGGTGTTCTCCCCGGATGCCACGGCCTTTTATGTTTCTCGAAAGGTGGAAAACTATCGCAGAATAATAATCACTTTCCGACAAACCAACAAACCACACCGCCGGGTAAAAATGACTGCCATTGATTTCGGCGTAAGGCTTGATTTTGCAGGCGAAAGCATTGTGAAAGCAAAAATATTAGAGGAGATTGACCTGCTGGCGGCACAGTTGACGGTAAACACCCTTGACCTTACCTTGTACTCTGCAAATGCGTTTTTTAGCATTCTGAATCCGGAAGGAGCTTTCAGTGTACTACAGCATAAGCAGCAGTTTATTGTAATAGAGCGCCTTGAGGGTGTGCCCATAGAGATGGGCACTTTTTATTTGTCAGATTGGGCCAATACAAGCAACACACTGGCCGACTTTACCGCTGTCACAACCATCGGTTTGCTTGATGGTGTATCGCACCTGGGGGGTGTGTACGATACCAGGGCAGATATATTTGCCGCTGAACTGCTGGCGGGATACCAGTATGAACTGGCTCCGGAGCTGGCGGCGCGACCTGTTAAAGGATATTTGCCTATTGGCACTATACGCACTGCCCTGCAGCACTTTGCGTTTGCTATTGGTGCGGTAGTTGATTGCAGCCGGTCGGATAAAATTCGCGTATATCCGCCTCCGGAGCGGCCATCTTCTTATATCGGATATGACCGTAAATTTAAGGGCAGTAAAGTAACCCTTAAAAGCTTGATAACAGGTGTAACCGTAACGGCCCGCTCATTCTCCCTCGGTGCGGAACAAAAAGAGCTTTTCCGCGAGAACCTCGATGTTGGCCAGCACCGGATTACTCTGACAGCCCCGGCGCATAGCTTCAGTGCAACCGGCGCGGCTATTGCAGCCAGCGGCCCTAATTATGTTGATCTGCAGGTTTCTGCTGCAGGTGAGATTGTGCTACAAGGCCGCGAGTATATGGTGGGCACCACAACTACAACAGTAATGGCCAGCGCAGTACCGGCCAACACCGAGCCCAATATTCTGACGGTGGATCAGGCCACACTGGTAAGCCCGGATATTGCGGTTACTATTGCTGCTCGGATTCTGGACTATTACAGCAAGAGATATGAGCAAACCTTTCATCTACGGGTTACTGCCGAAAGTCTGGCAGATACCGCCATCATTGAAACATTTGGGAACGAAAAACTGCGCGGCAGCATTGAACGTTTAAGCCTTGATCTCACCGGTGGCTTTTTGGCGGATGTAAAGGTAGTGGGTACCCGTCTGGATACCCGCTGGCAGTTTTATGCAGGCGAAATTTGGGCTGGAGAGGAGAGCGCGTTATGAGTTGGCAGCCACCTATTTTTGACCGGACTCAAGCTGATGTGGATGCCCGAAATGCAAAAGCGTACCTTGATATATTGGACTATGACCGAATAGAGGGCAATACGGCCCATCTTGCTACCGAGTTTGGGTTGCAGCTTGCTACACGCAGCTGGGCATTGGATGATATGCCAACACCGAGCGAGTTTACCCGGCTTGGCAGCAACCTGGCGCAGCTTATATCAGCATACCATGTGTTGCCTTCAACACCTACTGTGCCGCAAAATCCGATTAATACTTTCAGCAAAGTAAATGACCTGGAAAAAATATTGTGGGTTCTATATACCTTATGGACAGAAAACCAAAAGAACATCTTATATGCCGGGGAAGGCTACGCCGGTGAAAGCATAGGAGTGATTTAACTGGCGTTTGAATAAAAGACCTGGAAAAATAGGGAGACCGAATTTCCTAACCGCCGCAAGCTTAGTCCGGCCAGTGCGGAAAATGAGTACGATGTACAGCGTGCCGAGGGCCTGGTTTTAGAAGAAGGCGATGCTTTCAACCAGGAAACAATGAACGACCTGGAAGAGCGTATTGCAGGCGGATTCAATCCGGAGGATATAACCGGGATGGATATTCGACAAGTAGCTTTATCTACCATAGGAGCTTATTCGTGCTTTGGCTCGGGTGTTACAAATGCGCCTGACGCAAATTCATTCTATTTTGAAATTGTTTGCTCGGACGAGGCAAATGCTGTGGTAAGGGCTATCCGCAGAGACCTTGCAGGCGTGGAATGGGTGTTTACGACATGCAACGCAGGCAGCTGGCTCGGATACTGGAACCCTATCGATCATGGTGCCCGATGGGCATCAATGCCCAAAGCGGGCGGAATATTTACTGGTTCCGTTAGGGCTGATTACAATGTGCTTGCAGGAAACGCGGTAGGCTTCCAAAATATGCACTTTCCGAAGATTGGCACGGGCATGCAATTTGTTTACTTCACGACATCGTAAAGGGGGCGCGACATGGCAATTATAGTGCGCCGGGCCGATGGCGTGGATGTTGGGCATAAAAAAGTAACAGTGCGCCGTGCGGATGGCGTAGATGTTGGACACAAAAAAGCAGACGGACGCAGAACTGATGGTAGCGACCTCCGTATTTTTAACTCAGAATACATCCTTGTTAACCAAGACGGGGCCTCTCAATATGCTGGCGGGTTTAACAGATACGTTAAAAATACGAACCAGGCAGAAGGTAATGCGTGGATGGAGGCCAGCGAGAGTACAAACGGTTACGTGTACGTGAGAGTAGACGCTTACAA
This sequence comes from Oscillospiraceae bacterium, assembly GCA_047973285.1. Classification (GTDB taxonomy): domain Bacteria; phylum Bacillota; class Clostridia; order Oscillospirales; family Ruminococcaceae; genus JAAYCI01. Next base: position 8,889 of record JBKEBR010000407.1, read on the forward strand.
TAATACCAACTTGCAAATTTTTGGTGGCGACCAAACGGTTGGTTATAACCAAGCGATTATAACCACTAGCGCTTATGTACCGACTTCCGGGTTCAGCACTATGGCAGTAACATATTTTACAACTGGAGACGGGCAATCCCAAAGTATGCGCGTGGGAGTTAAGAATGCCGTGGGGCCTTCGGGTTTGCTTAGCTATGACACTACAATAACAGGAGTGATTCAGGTAGGTGTTGGTAAAGCACCATCGGGTACGGCAGTTTATTTTGATATCAGTGGTATAACCTTCGATGGCTGCGTGTTTTTGGGGATGTGGAACCAAGGCGGTGTTACTTATGCCGGACGCAATACCACAATACGTATACAAGACATACGATTTACATAGGAGGAAAAAATGAAACTTACATTTAAAGATGAAAAAGGGAAAACAACCAAAGAGTACGCACCTGCCGCCGTGGCTGTTTTGAATGGGCTATTATTTGACGGCGCACAGCGCTCTGGCTTGGATATTAAATTTCAAGCCGATGTTTCCATGGATGAATTAAAAGCCTTTTTTGGAACTCCGGACAATTTGAACAATTTTAAAACGGCACAAGACTACACAGTACAAACAGGTATTGACGAAAAAAATGGTACCCCTGTTTACGAAGTGCAGACGGCGGCGGTGGAGTATCAACATTGCAGTATATTAGCTAGTATTACCAGCGAACTTTCCGCACC
>JBKEBR010000408.1:0-15898 GCA_047973285.1 Oscillospiraceae bacterium
ACCTGTTTGGCTCCATGACAAAGGGCGGCGGCCTTATTCGGCTGCATGGGCGGGTCATTCGCAACAAAACCCCCCGCGAAGCAATTAAAAACGGGTTTGCCCTGCTTACCGAAGAGCGCCGCGCCACCGGAATTTTTGGAATTCGGAGCATTCTTGACAACACGGTTATTGCCAACCTGAAAAACTACCTGGTTGGCGGCATTTACCTAAGCGATAAAAAAATGGAGAAAGATACCGACTGGGCCATTCAGGCAATGAGCATTAAAACCCCCAGCAAGAAAACCCAGATTCGTTCTCTTTCGGGCGGCAACCAGCAAAAGGTTATCATTGGCCGTTGGCTGCTTACCACGCCGGAGGTGTTGTTGCTGGACGAGCCTACCCGCGGCATAGATGTTGGCGCCAAGTACGAAATTTACCAGTTGATGATTGATTTGGCCAAAGAGGGCAAAGGTATTATTATGGTGTCTTCGGAAATGCCAGAGCTGCTGGGAATTTGCGACCGCATTATTGTTATGTCGGGCGGGCGCGTGGCTGGTGGGCTGAATGCCCAAAAAACAAGCCAGGAAGAAATTCTTACCCTGGCTGCCAAATACGTGTAAGAGGAGGAATGCCCCATGAGTAATGAACCCAAAGGAATTGCAAAAAACGAATGGAATGCACAGCGCGTGGGCAATTTGCTGCTGAACAATGCCCTGTTTATTTTAATGGCGGTGGCCATTGTTTACATTGACATTGCAAACCCCAAATTTATTCAGCCAGCTTCCATTATTAATATTCTCTCGCAAACGGCGGCATACCTGCCCGCCGCCCTCGGCATTGCAGGCGCCATTGTTCTCACCGGCACCGACCTTTCGGCCGGGCGCATTGTAGGCCTTACCGCCTGCATCTCGGCCTCGCTTTTGCAAAGCGCGGCCAACCTTGCCAACAAAATGTGGCCGGGGCTTCCCACCTTTCCCATTTGGCTGGTTATTCCCATTTCCATGCTAATTGGCGCCCTTATTGGCTCGTTCAACGGCTTTGTTGTGGCAAAGTTCAAGCTGCACCCCTTTATTGTTACCCTGGGCACACAGTTAATTGTGTACACCCTGCTGCTTTTGTATGTGCAAATGGGCAACAACAAGGGCCTGGCCATTTCTAACCTGGACGCCTCCTACACGGGCTTTGTAAAGGGCTCTATTCTTTCCATAGGCGGCACCGCCATACCAAACTATGTGTGGTTTGCCATTGTGCTTACGGTTATTATGTGGTTTATCTGGAACAAAACCACCTTCGGCAAAAATATGTTCGCCCTTGGCTCCAACGAAGAAGCGGCCCGCGTTTCCGGCGTAAACGTGTTTCTCACCACCATTCTGGTGTTTGCCCTGGCGGGCGCCATGTACGGCTTTACCGGCTTTATTGAGGGCGCCCGCATTGGCTCTAATACGGCGAACACCGGCTTCAACTACGAGCTCGACGCCATTGCAGCCTGTGTAATTGGCGGCGTTTCGTTTGTAGGTGGTATTGGTAAAATTCGCGGCATCATCGTTGGCGTGCTTATGCTTCGCCTTATTTTCATCGGCCTCAGCATGATGTCGATCGACCCCAACCTGCAGTATCTCATCAAGGGCGGCATTATTCTGTTCGCCTGCGCGCTGGATATGCGCAAATACCTGGTTAAAAAGTAAGAAAAACTGCTGTGCGGGGCGCGCCTTTTTTATAAGGGCGCGCCTTGCTTTTTAAAAACACAAAGGCAAGCCGCCCCGGTGCCGGGGCGGCGCGGGAAAGCCGGGCTTTGTACCGGTTTCCCGTTTATGGTATACTACGGTTAACCAAGAAAGGAGGCCGCCCTTGGAGGCCTATCGCGTATTGTTGGTGGACGATGAAGAGGATATTCGTGTGGGCATCAGCCGCAAAATGGACTGGGCGGGCCTGAGCTTTACCCTGGTGGGCGAAGCGGAAAACGGGCAGGAGGCCCTTGAGCTTGCCGAGCAGCTGAAGCCCGACGTGGTGCTTACCGACATTAAAATGCCATTTATGGACGGCTTGGAGCTTTGCCGCATTTTAACCCAGCGGCTGCCCGCCTCCAAGTTTGTTGTGTTTTCCGGCTTCGACGATTTTGAGTATGCCAAGCAGGCCATTCAAATGAACGTGTCGGAGTATATTTTAAAACCCATTAATGCGGCCGAGCTTTCGGCCGTTTTGCAAAGGCTGAAAAAGCAGCTGGACGCCGAACGCGCCGAACGGCAGAACATGGAAGCGCTGCGCACCCGCTACGCCGAAAGCCTGCCGGTGCTGCGCGAATTGTTTTGCACCCACCTGCTGGAGGGGCGTGTGCCCGCAGAGCAGGTGTACGAGCGCGCCGCCCGGCTGGAGCTGGAGCTGAAAGGCCAAATTTGGGATGTGGCGCTCACCCATTTCGATTTGGACGCTGGCCAAAAGGAACTGCTGCTGCTTTCGGTGCAGCGGCTGTTTGACGAAGAGCTGCCGCACGGCGGTTGCAGCGTGAAAAGCTTTTTATACAACGATGCCGTGGCGCTGCTGGTTGGCAGCGAGGAGGCGGAGTTCCCCCTTTACGCCTTTATGGAGGGGGTGAACCGCGTATGCAAGCTGGCCAAAAGCTATTTAAACCTTACCGTTACGGTGGGCATTGGCCTGCCCTGCGAGGGGCTGGCAAAACTGCCAAGGGCCTTGGCGGGGGCGCGCAGCGCCCTTGACTACCGGGTGCTGGCGGGCACCGGGCGGGCCATTTACATTGGCGATATGGAGCCGGAGGGCGCGGCCCACCTTACCTTTGATGAAAACGAAGAGCGAGAGCTGGTTGGCGCGGTAAAGCTGGGCACCGAGGAAGAGGTGCGCGAGGTGGTAGAGCGGCTGATGGCCAAAATACGGGATGCGGGGCTGGCGCTTTCCCAGTGCCACTTGTATTTTTTAGAGCTGCTTACCTGCCTGCTGAAGCTTACCCGCGGGGCCGATATGGAGGCCATTTTTGGCCCCAACTTTACCGGCACCATGCAAATTACCGATTTCAGCTCTACCGGCGAATTGGGAGCCTGGTACTTTGAACGCTGCCTGCGCATTCGCGAGCATATTGGCCGCCAGCGCACCGTTTCCACCGGGCGCACGGTGGAAAAGGCCAAGGCCTTTATTGCCGAAAATTATGCCGACAGCGAGCTTTCGGTGGAAATGCTGTGCGAGCACCTGCATTTAAGCCCGGCCTATTTTTCCACCCTGTTCAAAAGGGAAACCGGCACCACCTTTACGGCCTGTGTAACGGTGGAGCGCATGGAGCGGGCGGCGGCGCTGCTGCGGGATACCGAAGAAAAAACCTACCTCATTGCTGAAAGGGTGGGCTACCGCGACCCCAACTACTTCAGCTATGTGTTTAAAAGGCATTTTGGCATTTCACCCACCCAGTTCCGTACAAGGTGAAAAGCCCCAAGGAGGAGCTATGCGGCGGCTTTTTGCTTCACTGACAGAGTATTGGAAGCGGTTTTATCGCAGGTCCAGCATACAGTTTATTTTGTCGCTCTCCTTTACCGCCGTTGCGGTGGTGGGTATGGTTTTTATGGGCCTTACCCTTTTTCTGCGGTTTTCCGCCTCCAACAACGCCCAGCGGGCCGCCAGCAGCCAGCTGGTGCTGGACCAGGTGAACCTGAACCTGGACTCTTACCTGCGCACCATGATGCGCGTGTCGGACACCATGTACTACCGCACCATTAAAAATTCCGATTTGGAAACCGACAGCCTGGACGACGCCATGGGCCTTTTGTATGAAAACAACCGGAATTCGCTGGTCTCCATCGCCGTTTTTTCAAAAGAGGGGGCGCTGGTTTCGGCAACCCCCTTCACCACCCTGAAAGAGGGGGTTTCGGCCGCCGGGCAAGACTGGTTTGTGGCGGCCACCAACCAAATAGAAAACCTGCATTTTTCCACCCCGCATGTGCAAAACCTGTTTGAAGACCCCGACTACCGCTACCGCTGGGTGGTTTCGCTCAGCCGCCAGGTAGAGCTCACCCGCGGCGGCTCCATAGAGGGGGGCGTGCTGCTGGTAGACATGAGCTTTGGCGGCATCGAACAAATTTGCAAGGACGTAGAGCTTCCCTCTTCGGGCTACCTTTACCTTGTAAGCGGCGACGGCGAAATTATTTACCACCCCCGCCAGCAGCTTATTTACGCCGGGCTGCTGGATGAAAACAACCTGGCCGCCGCCGCTTACAAGGACGGCAGCCATATTGAGGTTTTTGGCGGCGAGCGCAGGCAGGTTACGGTAAAAACCGTGGGCTACACCGGCTGGAAGCTGGTGGGGGTAGTGCCTGCCGACAATATTTTCGACAACTATGGCCAGCTGTTGCTGTTCTTTTTGTTTGTGGTGCTGTTTTCCATTTTTCTTTTAAGCTTTGTAAACCTGCACCTTTCCGAGCGCATTTCGGTGCCCATTAAAGAGCTGGACCACGCGGTAAAGGAGCTGGAAAAAGGCAGCAAGGACGTGGAATTTGAGGTGAGCGGCCCTTACGAAATTGAGCATTTAAGCCACTCCATCCGCTCTATGGTTTCCACCATGCGCCATTTAATGGACGATGTGCTTGTGCAGGAGGAGCAAAAACGCCGCAGCGAGCTGGACGTGCTGCAAAGCCAGATAAACCCCCACTTTTTGTACAATACGCTGGATTCGGTGGTGTGGATGACAGAGAACGGCCGCACCGAGGACGCCATTTTAATGGTAACTTCGCTGGCGCGCTTTTTCCGCATTTCCCTCAGCCGGGGCAGCAACATTATAACCGTGGCCGATGAAATGGAGCATGCGGGGCACTACCTTACCATACAAAAAATGCGGTACAAAAACAAATTTACCGCCCACATAACCATGGAAGAGGATGTGGCGGGGCTGTACACCATCAAGCTGATTGTGCAGCCCATTCTGGAAAACGCCATTTACCACGGCATGGCCTATGCCGACGGCGACGGCGTTATAAAAATACACGCCTTCCGCCAGGGCGGCGATGTGCTGATTGACATTGCCGACAACGGCCCCGGTATGCCCCGGGAGGTAAGCGAGCGCCTGCTGGACAAACGGTACCAGGGGCCCAGCACCAAGGGCTCCGGCATTGGCCTGCGCAATGTGCACCAGCGCATTCGCCTTACCTTTGGGCCGCAGTACGGGCTGCAAATTCAAAGCGAGCCCGACGCGGGCACCGTTGTGCGCATTCGCCTGCCTGCCTTGGATGAGGATGGGGCGGCGCAATACCGGAAGGAGGGCCAGGCGTGAAAAAGAGAGGTGTGTTTCAGCTGGCAACCCTGCTGGTGCTGGGCCTTGGGGCGCTTTTTTCGCTTTTTGCCTTCGACAATGCGGCCTTCTGGCAGCGGCAGGAGCAGCTGGAAATTTCGGTTATTATCCGCGAGGCCGACAGCACCGGCTGGGCCAGCGCGCGGCAGGGCATGGAGCAGGCGGCGGGGGACCTTGGCGCCGAGCTGCGGTTTCTTACCCTTGGGCGCGCCAACAATGTGGAAGAGCAGAAAACCCTTTTGGCCCGTGAGGTGGAGGGCGGGGCTGACGGGGTGGTGCTGGTGCCTGTAAACCCGCAGCAAATGGCCGAAGACGTGAGGCAGGCCGCCGGGCAAACCGCCGTGGTAACCATGGAATCGGACATGAGGGAGAATGGGGCGGCGGCATTTGTTTCGGTAGACAATGCGGCCATGGGCCGGGCGCTTGCCGGCCAGGCATTGCAGCGGCTTGCAGCGGGGGACGCGGTGGTGCTGCTGGACAGCCTGCCCGGCGGCACGGGTGTGTCTGCCCGGGTAGACGCCGCCGAGCAGCAGCTTGCGGCGGCGGGCTGCGCCGTGTACCGCTATACGGCAGACGATACGCAAAAAATTGCGGAGGTTTTGAAGGGCGCCGTGGCAGAGCGCGCCCCGGCGGCGGTGCTGGTTTTTGACACGCCGGGTACCGAGCAGGCGGCCGCGGCCGCCGAAGGGCTTGCCAACCCGCCGCTGCTGTATGGCACAGGCGCCACAAGCGCCGTTATTGCCTACCTTGAGCAGGGCACGCTCGAGGAAATTGCCGCCCAAAACGAGTTTGCGGCGGGGTACCTTGCGGTGCAGGCCGCGGTGCAGGCGGCGCAAAAAAAGCGTAGCAGCCCGGTGGAACCGCTGGAATTTTTCCTGGTAAACCGGCAAAACATGGGCGAAGCGGCCAACCAAAAGGTTTTGTTCCCGGTTACAAGGTAAACGGCTGCCGGGTGTGGGCGGCGCCGCGGCCGCCCCAGCAATGCCTTAAAAAAGCAAGGGAGAGGTTTTTATGAAAAACAGGGCCCGTGTTTTGGCCGGGGTGCTTGCGGCGGTGCTGGCGGTGCTTTTGCTGCCGGGCTGCGGAAAACAGCAAACCACCACCATTCGAATGGGAATTGCCATTTACCGGCAGGACGATACCTTTATTTCCACGGTGGTGCAAAGCCTTGAGCAGTACGCCAAGGTGGAAGAGCAAAGCCGCAACATTAAAATAAACCTGAGCATTGCCGACGGGCGGGGCAGCCAGGCCACCCAAAACGAACAGGTAGACCGCTTTTTGGCCCAGGGCTACGACATTATCTGCGTGAATTTGGTAGACCGCACCGCTGCGGCGGTAATTATAGACAAGGCCCAGGCGGCGAATGTTCCGGTTATTTTTTTCAACCGGGAGCCGGTGGAGGAGGACCTTGCCCGGTGGGAGGGGGCCTACTATGTGGGGCTGAAAGCCGCTGTGGCGGGCGAATTGCAGGCGGGCATTGTGCGGGATGCCTGGCGGGCCACCCCGAATGTGCTGGACCGCAACGCAGACGGTGTTCTGCAATATGTAATGCTGGAGGGGGAACCCGGCCACCAGGACGCCTTGCTGCGCACCGAATACAGCATTAAGGCGCTTTCGCAGGCGGGCATTGAAACCGAAAAGCTGGCCAGCGACACCGCCGACTGGCAGCGCGGGCAGGCGGCTGTTTTGATGGGGCAGTGGCTGGAAAAATTTGGAAACCGTATTGAAGTGGTGTTTGCCAACAACGACGACATGGCCCTTGGCGCCATTGACGCCTGCCTGGAGGCGGGAATAAGCGAAGAGGAATTCCCCTTTGTGGTGGGGGTGGACGCAACCCCGCCTGCCCTGGAGGCGCTGCAAGCGGGCACTTTGAAGGGAACGGTGAAAAATGAAAGCGAAGGCCAGGCCGAAACAATGCTGAAACTGGCCTGCGCCCTTGCCGAGGGGCAAAACCCGGCAAGCGAGGTTTCGCTGACAGACGGCAAATATGTGTGGCTGCAATACGCCACCGTTACCAGGGAAAACCTGGCCTACTATACCGCCGGGGCTGCCTGAAATATGCCGGCAGGCCAAGGCGGCGGGGCGGTATTGCCTGGGCTTTTCAAAAAAATGAATGTTTTAAATGGCTGGCTTGCAATATTGAAGGCGGCAGGGCATTTCCCGGGTTTTGGGGAAAGGCCCTGCCGTTTGTTTTTGAAAAGCCGCGGGTAAGCTGCTGCCCTGTGGAAATAGCTTTTATCGGTTTTTTAAAAGATAAGCAATGCAGCGCCCGGCCTTTTGCCCGTGGCCGCGGGGCCGGCGGCCCAGCAGGGCACACGGTGTTTTGCGGCGGCACAAAAAGCGGCGGGCAAAAACGCCAATTGGCGCTGCAAAGCAACTGCCTTGGCCCGGCAAAGGGGGCAAAGGGCCGCCGGGCCCACGCCCTGCGGTTTGGCCTGTGCCGTTTACAGGGGCGGCGTTGTTAAAAAAGGTGCTGCGCTTTTGGCGGCGGCAAAGCAAAAAGCCCACCCGGGGGGACACAATCCCCGGGCAGGCAGGCGAAAAGCGTTGTGTTGCGCTGTGGCGGCAGGCTAGTAGTCGAAATGAATGACCTCGTCTACAATCGCGGCCAGTTTGTCTACGGCGTACTGCATAAATTTTTTGCCCTTTTCGGGGGTGGCGTAGCTGGGCGAGCCAATAACCCCGCTTTCGGTAACATCCTTGGTTTTCCAGCCAAGGGTAATGGGCCCAAACAGCGAAAGCTGCTTTTGGCCGGCAAACTGGGCGTCGGGGGTTTCGTCCGCAATGGCGGCGGTGTTAACCAGCGCCGGGGCAATTTCCATAACCAGCGAGGTTTCCAGCTCGCAGGCGTGGAACACCCCGTACGGGCTGGCCGATTGTTTTTCGGTGGCAAGAATATCCTGCCAAAAAGGGGTGAACCACCAATCAAAAACATATACCTCCAACCCAAAATCAATGCGCAAATCGCGGGAGATAAGGTTAAGCAAATCGGTGTTGCCGCCGTGAGAGTTGGTGAGAATAATTTTTTTGAACCCGTGCTTTGCCATGCAGCTGCATATTTCCTTCAGCATTGTGTACAGGGTGGTGGCGGTAAAGGTAAGGGTGCCTGCAAAATCCATGTGTTCGTTGCTTTTGCCAATGCAGAACTGAGGGCCCACCAGCACGTTCCACCCCTCAAAGCTTTTTTGCTCCACAAAGCGCTCCAGCAGCGCGCGCAAAATAATGGTGTCGGTGCCAACCGGCAGGTGGGGGCCGTGCTGCTCTATGGCGCTTATGGGGAAAAGCACCAGCGATTTTTCCTTGTCCAGCGCCGCAATGTCGGTTGAAATAAGGTTTTCCCAGTAGGTTGTCATTGTAAAGCCGCCTTTCCAAAACAAACAAAATATTGTAAAAGGCGCCGCCGCCCAAGGGGCAGCGGCACCTTTGCCTGCTTACTGCTATAGTATACACCAAATCAGGCCAAAGGGTATACAAAAACCGGTGCGGCCCGTTTAAAAGGTGGGGGGCGTGTGCGGCCTTACCGCACGGCGTGCACCTTTTCCATAAAAGCGGCCACCCGGCTGTAGTCTACAAAATTGTCGAACAAGCCGTCTTTTTTAAAGGCGGTGCCCACAATGGCGCCGTCGGCAACGGCAAGCTGCCGGGCAATATTGTCTTCGCGGCAGCCGGTGTTGCAAAAAACGTAGGTGTCGCCCGCCGCCTCTTTTACCCGGGCCAGAATTTGCGTGTCGGTGGGGGCACCCGCCGTAATGCCCGAAACCAGCAGGGCGTCGGGCTTTGCGTTGAACACGGTGGTTCGGGCAATTTCCACAATGTCGCGCGGCACAAGGTAGGAGGCGGACTCGGGGTAGATGTTGTACAGCAGCCGAACGCCCCCGGCGTCCAGGCTGCGGCGGTGGCGGGAAATGCTGCCGCAGTCGTTGTCCCACAGGCCCAAATCGCCCGCGTACACGCCAGACATTACCTCCCGCACAAAGCTGGCGCCGGTGGCCGAGGCAAGGTCTAACGAGGCGCAGGGGTCCCACAGCATGTTTACCCCAAAGGGAATTTTAATATCCGCCGCAAGCTGGCCTATTACGCGGGCCATGGCCGCGGTGGCGGCGGGGGTTACTTTTTTCTGGTAGGGCAGGGAAAATTCGTTGGAAAACATAACGGCGTCCACGCCGCCCTCCTGCAAGGCCAAAAGGTCTTCCCGGGCTTTTTGCACCACCCAGCCCATTCCCTTTTCGGCATCGTAGCCGGGGTCTCCCGGCAAAGCGCGAATGTGGCACATGGCAATAATGGGTTTTTCTGTATTAAATTGTTGTTTTGCCCAGTTCATAGTAATTGCTCCCCATAGCTATATTTTAAAACAGAATAACCCTTTGCGCCGTCAGGCCAAATCCAGCAGGCAGGTGTGGCCTTTCAGCGTATCCCGCACCTCCTGCGGAAGGCCCGTGTCGGTAATAATGCGGTGAATGCTGTTCAGCGGGCAAACCTGCACCACCGCCTGTTTGGAAAACTTGGAATGGTCTGCCAGCAAAATAACCTCGCGCCCTGCCCGCAGCAGCTTGCTTTTGGCGGTGGCTTCGGGCAGGTTGGCGTTGGAAATACCAAACTGGCTGTCTACCGCGTCGGCGGAAAGGAAAACCTTGTCCACCATAAGGCGGCTGATAAAATCTTCGGTAAGCGAGCCGATTAAAACGTTAAAACCCTCCCGTTTGGTGCCGCCGGTAAGCACAAGGCTGGTGGAAGACGGAAAGGTAATGTCGTTGGCACTGCGCAAATCGTAGGTAAAAATGGTAAGGCTGCTGCTGGCGCACAGCCCGGTATTTCTGTTTTTCAGTGAAATACACCACCACCGCCACAGATGTGTTCTTGTATTGAATACAGTTTCAGGCAAACTGAAGGTGCAAGAATGTGAAAGATTATGATAGAATATCGGTTTCCTATTTATGCGGTAAAACAACACAATGCTGTTTGCGGGTATGAATATGAAAAAATGTGAACAATGGTGTTCCCAAAGTGCTTTAGGGGATACTGTTGTTTTTTTGTACCGGGCGGTTTTTTTTTCGCTTCGGGCGGCCGGTGGTTATATGTTACCGTTGTTTGCAGGCGGTATCTATATAGTACAAAAACGCGCACAACAAGTTTAAGGAGGAGAACAATGAAAAAAAGGTTTTTGGCAACATTGTTTGCAGGTGTTCTTGCTGTTTCCCTGTTTGCAAGCTGCGGTGCACCGGCGGCGGCTTCCAGCTCTGCCGCGGCGGCTTCCGCCGGCTCGGCAGCCAGCACCAGCGTAGGCACCGATGGCGAACCGCTGAAGGTGGCCCTGCTGCTAACCGGTAACCTGGGCGATATGTCGTTTTTGGATTCTTCCAACGAAGGCATGAAGCAGGTGGCCGAAAAGTACGGCGCAGAGGTAAAGGTAATTGAAATGGGCGCCGACGCCACCAAATACGAAACCAACCTGCTGGACGCCTCAGAGGGCGACTACGACGTTATTATCGGCAGCGGCTGGCAAACCCAGGAGCCTATCCAGAATGTTGCTCCCGACTTTCCCGATAAAAAATACATTATCTTCGACGCTTCGGTAGATTACACCACGGGCGACCTTTCCAACGTGTACAGCATTAGCTACAAGCAAAACGAAGCCTCTTTCCTGGCCGGTGTTATGGCCGCCAGCATGAGCGAAACCGGTGTGCTTGGCTTTTTGGGCGGCATGGACGGCCCGGTTATCAACGACTTCTTAATTGGTTACATTGAGGGCGGCCAGTACGTAAACCCCGACATTAAATTCCTGGTGGGTTATGTGGGCAGCTATGTAGACAGCGCAAAGTGCAAGGAAATGTCTCTTTCGCAGTACAACCAGGGCAATGCAGACTTTGTGTTTACCGCCGCCGGCGCCGCGGGCCTTGGCACGCTGGACGCCGCCAAGGAAACCGGCAAATGGGCCATTGGCGTAGACTCTGACCAGGCGCTGCTGTTTGCCGAAAGCGACCCCGACAAGGCAAACCTTATTCCCGCTTCGGTTATGAAACGGGTAGACAATTCCCTGGTTCGCGCCTTTGATATGATTGCAGAAGGCACCCTGCCCTGGGGCCAGGCCGAAGAACTGGGCCTTGCCGACAGCGCCGTGGGCCTTAGCGAAAACGAGTATTACGAAAAACTGGTGCCGCAGGATGTGCGCGATGCCATAGACGCAGCAGAGGCGAAAATTATTTCGGGCGAAATTACGGTAACCACCGCCTTTGGCATGGAAACCAGCGCCATTACCGCCGTTATCGATTCGGTGAAACCGTAAGCACGGCCAAAAAGGCGTACCTTTAAAGTTGCACAATACAGCACAAAGCGCCGATAATGGTTTCGTTATCGGCGCTTTGCCTGTATCAACAAACGGCCTGCGGCGGTGCGCGCAAAACGGGTGTACAGGCCGCCCGCGGCGCGCCGTTGCGGCATAAACATTGTTTGCTTTGGCCGGCGCGGCCAAAAAGCGCTATAAAAAGGAGCGGTTCTATGGGCGAAGAAATTTTGAGGATGGAAGGCATTACCAAAATATATTCCAACGGAATTATGGCCAATAAGGAGGTGGATTTTTCGGTTTGCGAAGGAGAAATTCATGCGCTTATGGGCGAAAACGGCGCGGGCAAGTCCACCCTTATGAATATTCTGTTCGGCGAGCAAACCGCCGATGAGGGAAAAATATTTTTAAACGGAAAAGAGGTAAGCATTTCCACGCCTACCGAGGCCATTAAACTGGGAATTGGCATGGTGCACCAGCACTTTATGCTGGTGCCCTCGCTTACGGTGGCCGAAAATATTTTTCTTGGCATGGAACCGGTGAAGGGCCTTTTTGTAGACAGGGGAAAGGTGCTGAAAACGGCCAAGGAACTGGCCGTGCAATACAATTTTGACGTGGACCAGGGCGCCCGCATTGCCGATATTTCGGTGGGCAGCAAGCAAAAGGTGGAAATTTTAAAGGCGCTGGCGCGAGGGGCCAAAATATTAATTTTGGACGAACCCACGGCGGTGCTTACCCCGCAGGAAACCGAAGAGCTGTTCAAAGAGCTGCTGCTGTTAAAGCAGGCCGGGCACACCATTATTTTTATTTCCCATAAATTGAAGGAAATAAAGCAAATTTGCGACCGCATCACCATTATGAAGCGGGGCCGCTCTATGGGCATGTATAGCATGCAGGACATGGCGGAAACCGATATTTCCCGCCTGATGGTGGGGCGTGACGTTGCCACGGTGGTGGAAAAAACGCCCCCCGCCTTTGGCGGCGCCGTAATGGAAATGAAACGGGTATTTTGCTATGAAGACGGCAAGCCCCTGCTTAAAAATATAAACCTGCGGCTGCGCGCCGGTGAAATTATGGGGGTGGCCGCCGTAGAGGGCAACGGCCAGCAAGAGCTGATGGAGCTGGTGGTGGGCCTGAAGCAAATTAGCGGCGGGCAAATTCTGGTAAACGGGGGCGCGGTGCAAAACCTGACGGTGGGGAAAATTCGCAAAAAAGGGGTTGCCTACGTCTCGGCCGACAGAATTGGCGAAGGAACCGCCCGCGACGCCAGCATTGAAGACAACCTTATGGCGGGCAAGCTTGCAAAGGCTGCTTTTTCGGCGGGGCCAATGCTGAAAAAGAGGGCCATTCATAAGGAGGCCGACAGCCTGATACAGGAATACCAAATTGTGTGCGATTCGGCGCAGGAGGCGGTTTCCATGCTTTCGGGCGGCAACATGCAAAAGGTGGTTATTGCAAGGGAATTTTCCGGCAGCCCCAGCCTTGTGCTGGCCAACCAGCCCACCCGCGGGGTGGACGTGGGTGCCTCGGAATTTATTCACCAAAAGCTTGTGCAGCTGCGGGGCCGGCAGGCCGCCGTGCTGCTGGTTTCGGCCGATTTAAGCGAGGTAATAGGCCTTTCCGATTCCATTATTGTGCTGTACGGCGGCGAAATAGTGGCCTATTTTGAAAATACCGCGAACATTTCGGAAGAGGAAATTGGCTTTTATATGCTGGGCGTTAAAACCCAGCCCCAGCAAGACATTGCAAGGAGGATGCAGCATGCAGAAAACGAATGATTTTTCGCAGGCACGAATGGCCTTTCAAAAGCGCAGGCGGCAGGAAAACCTGTTCAACCTCACCCGCACCTTAATTGCCATTCTCATCTCCCTTGTTATTGTGTTTGTTATTGTAATGCTGCTGAGCGACGACCCCCTTACCGCCGTGGCCACCTTTATAACGGGGCCGTTTTCCACCCTGCGGCGCATGGGCAATGTGGTGGAGGGGGCCATTCCCCTTATGTTCACCGGCCTTGCCGCCTGCATTATGTTTCAGGCCAAGCAGTTCAGCCTTATTGGCGACGGCGCCTTTTACATGGGGGCGCTGGCCAGTACCTGCTTTGCGCTATATTTCCCCATAACCAACCACCTTACCACCCTAATGGCTTTGTTGGTGGGCGGGGTGGTGGGCGCGGCCTGCGGGCTTATTCCCGGTTTTTTAAAGGCCAAATGGAACACCAACGAGTTTGTTGTTTCCATGATGCTGAACTATGTGCTGGTGTTTTTGGGGCAGTATATTTTGATCAACTTTGTGCGCGACCCCAACTCCGGCTTTATGGCCACCTATGCCCTGCAAGACAGCGTAAAGCTGCCCAAAATACTCGGCGGCACCAAGGTGCATTTTGGCCTTATTATTGCGGTGCTGTTTACGGTGCTGGTGTATTTGTTTTTGTACCACACAAAGCAGGGCTTTGCCATACAAATGACGGGCAGCAACAAGGGCTTTGCCCGGCACATTGGCATCAACACCTTTTTGGTTATCTTTCTGTGCCAGGTCATCGGCGGCTTTCTGGGCGGCGTTGGCGGCACGGTGGAAATTCTTGGCATGTACGACCGCTTCCAGTGGACCGATACCCTGGGCCTTGGGTTCGACGGCATGACGGTGGCCATTCTGGCGGCCAACAACCCGGCCCTGGTGCCGGTGGGGGCGCTGTTTCTGGCTTATTTGCGGGTGGGCACCGAGGTAATGGCCCGCACCAACAATGTGCCCAACGAAACGGTGTACATCATTCAGGGCATTGTAATGCTGCTGGTAACGGCCACCGGCTTTTTGGCCCACTGGCGGCATAAACTGGTGGTAAGCCACGCCAAGCAAAACGAAAACATGCAGGCGAAAAAGGGGGCGTAACCGTGCAGCAATTTTTGAATATTATTTTTACCACATCCTTTGCCCACTCCATTCTGCGCATCAGCACCTCGCTTATTTATGCGGGCATGGCGGCCGTTGTGGCCGAGCGGGTGGGGGTTTCCAACATTGGCATCGAGGGCATGATGCTTACCGCGGCGCTTACCGGGGTTATTTTCAGCGCGTTCACCCAAAATGCCCTGGTGGGGCTTGTCTGCGCTATTCTGGCGGGCATGCTGATATCGCTTATTATGTCTTACTTTATTTTAAACCTGAAAACCCACAATGTTATGAGCGGCCTTTCGGTGAATATGCTGGCCAAGGGCCTTACCATTTTTGTGCTGTTTGCCCTCACGGGCAACAAGGGCGCCTCCATTGCCCTTAAAAGCGTCAATTTGCCCAAGTGGAACATTCCGCTGGTGCAAAACATTCCGGTGCTGGGCGAAATTATTTCGGGGCAGAATGTGCTTACCTATTTGGCCTTTGTGTGCGTGCTGCTGGTGTCGCTGTTTTTGTACCGCACCAAAAGCGGGGTGCACATCCGCGCGGTGGGTGAAAGCCCCGAAGCGGCAAAGTCGGTGGGTATTCCGGTAAGCCGGGTGCAGTACACCGCCCTTTTAATCAGCGGGGGGCTGGCCGGTGTGGCGGGGGCCTACCTTTCTATGGGCCACATGGACGGCTTCACCGCCAACATGACCTCGGGCCGGGGTTTTATCGCCCTTGCCGCCTGCTCCATGGGGCAAACCACGCCATGGGGCACCCTGCTGGCCGCGCTTATTTTCGGCGTTGCCGACGCCCTCTCCAACTCGTTGCAGGTGCTGCGCATTCCCGCCCAGTTCGTGCAGATGATTCCCTACGTGGTAACCATTTTGGGCATTGCCCTGTATTCCATACAAAAGGCGGCGCAAAAGAAAAAATCCGCCAGAATGGCGGCGCAGAACAACCTGCTGCCCGCGGAGGAAACCGGATGAGCCGTAAAAAAGTGCTGATAGACTGCGACCCCGGCATTGACGACGCCCTGGCCCTGCTGCTGGCCTTTGCCAGCCCCGAGCTGGAGGTACAGGCGGTTACGGTGGTGGGCGGCAACCAACCACTGGACGCCACCCTGCAAAATGCCCTGGGGCTTACCCGCCTGCTTTCGGCGGGGGTGCCGGTGGCCGCCGGGGCGGCGGGGCCGCTGGTGCAAAAGCTTGTTACCGCCCCCGAGGTGCACGGCGCCAACGGGCTTGCGGGCCGGGTGTTTGCCAAAACAGACACCCCCTCGCCCCTTACGGCGCTTGAAACCATGCGCCAATTTGTGGCGGGCAGCCGGCAGCCGGTGGTGCTGGTTGCCACCGGGCCGCTCACCAACGTGGCCCTGTTTTTAAAAATTTACCCCGAACTGAAAGAAAATATAGAATACATTTCTATTATGGGGGGCGGGGCGTTTTTGGGCAACCAAAAGCCCGGCGCCGAATTTAACATTTATGTAG
>JBKEBR010000409.1:0-4433 GCA_047973285.1 Oscillospiraceae bacterium
AAAGCAGAGAGGAAAAACTCAAGTGGAAAATCCCCAATGGAAGTCATAGAGGAGTATGAGTTGGGTGAAAATCCGATTATGGGGATATTGGAAAAACTCGTTACTGTCCCAGGAGTCAGGGTAAATCGCACGAAATTTCTTATGGGAGTTTATAATTTAAGTGGCAGTGAAGCTGAAAAAAAGGATATTTTTTCACAGATAAATTTAGAACAAATGGATAAGGCGGCTGATTCCATTATTGCACAAAATATTACTGCCTCAAGTGCAATGGCATTTTTTTTGGGATTGCCAGGTGGTATTGCTATGGGACTTTCAATCCCAGCGGATGTTATGCAAAATTTTGCTATTAGCCTGCGTCTTGCACAACAAATAGCATATGTTTATGGCTTTGACGATCTATTCGAGAACAACGAAATGAGTGAAGAGAGCCGTAATACTCTAATAGCTTTTTTAGGGATAATGTTTATGGCAACAGGAAGTGGAGCGCTTTTACGAGCAATTGCGCCAAATGTTGGGAAATATGTAGCTAAACAGGCGCTAAAAAAACCATTAACAAAAACCGTTTGGTACCCGTTGCTTAAAAAGATTGCGAATATCATTGCTTCAAAAACTTTAACAAAGGGTTCAGTAGCAGGATTTGCCTCCAAAGCAATTCCTATTGTTGGTGGGGTTACTTCGGCAGGCATAACCGTTGCTACAATGATTCCGATGGCAAACAGGCTAAAGAATGAATTGCGCAAATATTATTTATCTGAAGAAGAACTCCGGGCCATTGAAGAAAACGATAAAGTTGCTTTTGGCGAAAAGGCAAGTGAGTTTATATCTGATGTGGCGGCAAGTGCTGTTAAGACTGTGAATAGAACAAAAGAAATAGGGAAAAATTTCGGAAATTTTATAAAACAAATTGAGGATAAAACAAAGGTAAAAATAGAAGAACAAAAAGAGGATAAAACTGTTGATAGCTGAAAGAAAATACACAATTAAATAACAATTTTTTAGAAGACTTGTTTTCTACCGATGTTTTGTTTTTTATTTGAATTTTGCGATTCCTATCGGTACAAAAAAGTGAGAATAAACCAGCAAATTACTAGGCGTATAGCTGTTAGTTTGATTTTTTTAAGTGGAAAGTCAGGTCGATAACCTAGCCTTTCACTTTTTTGCGTATAAAGCACCAATCGCCTAGCAAGTGGTTTGGAAAAGGGTTCTGCCGAGAATGAGGTTCTTTTTGTTCTTTAAGAAAAAAGTATGAAAAAAGAGATCAAAGAAAATATAGCAGTTTCTTGTATATAGAAGTAGCTTGGGAAGAAATGGCATAGTAAAGTGTAATACTTCTCTTGAGTTACGCGAAGAGTAGGCTCCTATTTTACGCCACGTGAGGCGCAACTAGTATACACGGGCTACACCCATATGAAATCCTTGTACTCTGTTGGAGGATAGCTATTTATAAGAGTATGGCCAAAACAGTATAATTGCTGACAACCCATAAAAAAAGAAGCCGCATTTAATAACCTCAAAAAGGTACATTGCACAAGCCCTTTTAAATATTTCAGCTATATTTTATTCCACACATAGCGCTGGCGCATAATTTGTTTTTCAGTGTGGGGCGTCCGTTTTGGGAAGGGTAAAGGTAAAGCAGCTGCCTTCCCCCAGGGTGCTTTGCGCGGTTATGGTTCCCTGATGGGCATCTGCAATCCGTTTGCATAGGGCAAGGCCAAGGCCAAACCCGTCAACCCCTCTGGCTTTGTTGGCCCGGCTGAACCTGTCCCATATTTTGTGAAGAAAAACAGGGTCAATGCCAATGCCGTCGTCTTTTACAGTGCCAACCACATGGTTTCCTTTGGCATACAGCGCCAAATGCAGGGTTCCATTTTCCCGGCCGTACTTTAACCCGTTTTCAAGCAGGTTCCACAACAGGCGAATTAAAAGCATTTCATCCCCCCATACATACAAAAGGGGGCTTATAGAATAGGTTACGGCAATCTGTTTTTCGGCGGCGCTTTCTTTAATTTGCTCTGCAACAATTTCGGCAAGCTCGCTGAGGTTGACCTTTTCAAAATGCGCCTCAACCCGTTCGGTATGCTGAATTTCCAGCATGCGGGAGACAAGCAGTGTCATTTGCTGCGAACGCCCTAAAATATTGTAAAGCGCTTCGCGCGCTTCTTCTATTGTAAGGTGTTGGTTTGAAACGGCATATTCGCACTCGGCCACCATAACACTAAGGGGGGTGCGCAGCTCGTGCGAAGCGTCCGCCGCAAACTGGCGCTCTTTTTCAAACGACTGCTGCAGGGTGTCAAACATGCTATTAAAGGCAGCCGCCAATGTGTGAATTTCATCTTTTCCGCCGCCAAGGTTGATACGCTGCTCCAAAGAGCCGTGGGCGGTAATATCCTCTGCGGTTTTTACAATTTCACGAATGGGCCGAAACGCCCGCCGGGTAATAAAAAAGGCGCCGCCTGCGGCAAGCAGAATGGTGAGGGGAAACAGCAAAAACGAAACGGCGAGAAGGCGTGAAAACAAATTGTTGGAGCCGCTGGCGGCAAGAACCCCCCGTACCCATATTGCGCCGTACCCATCCTGGTAATACTCCATATCGTAAACATACCAGGAAAAATCTCCTTTCTGCACCAACCGCACTTCTCCGTGCCGGTAGGGGGTGTTTACAGGAAAGCCCGAAGGGCTGCGACCATACAACAGTTGTTTGTTTTCGTTGTAAACAGAAAGCGAAATGCCGTTGTCAAAATATTTAATATCGTCGTCAAAATCTAAAAAGCCGTTGTCATATTCAATATCACTGCGGCTTTCCTCTACCGTGGTCATCAATTCGTTTTTGGTGGCAGTGGTAATAATATGCCGGCCAATGCTGAGCAGAACCGCCAAAACCACCAAAATAACCGCCAGCATTAAAACAGAAAACCAAAGGGTAACTTTCAGCTTAATAGAAAGATGCTTCATACTTCCTCCCGCAAAACATAGCCGGAACCCCGCAGGGTGTGAATTAGCTTTTCAGAGAACCCCTCTTCCAGCTTCTTTCGCAGGCTGCGAATGTATACGTCAATGATGTTGGAGGCCCCTTCATAATCGTAATTCCAAATATGGTCGCTTGTTTTTTCCCTTGAAAGCACAATGTTCTGGTTGCGCAGCAGATATTCCAGCACGGCAAACTCTTTGTTTGACAAAGAAATGGAAACCCCGCCCCGCGTTACCAGCCGGGCGTCGCAATCCATAACCAAATCTGCAATAGAAAGAATATTGCTGGTGGCCTGGTAATTTCTGCGAATAATGGCCCGCAGCCGGGCAATCAGCTCGTCAAAGGCAAAAGGCTTAACCAGGTAATCATCGGCACCGCCGTTCAGCCCGGCAACGCGGTTTTCAATGCTGCCGAGCGCAGTAAGCAGCAGCACCGGAGTTTTTCTGCCTTTGCCGCGCAGCTTTTTAAGCAGCTCCAGCCCGCTTATTTCGGGCAGCAAAATGTCCAGAACAATGGCGTCGTATTCGGCGCTGTCCATATAGTTCCAGGCATCTTTGCCATTCAGGCAGGCGTCTACGCTGAAATTTTCGCTTTTAAGGGTTTTAACAACCAATTCATTCAGCCGGGGTTCATCTTCCACAACCAAAATACGCATAGTATGCACCACCCGGTAACAGTAATAAAGAAAAAGAGCAAAAAGCCTTCGGCCTCAGGTATAGTTTACCCGAGGCCAAAGGTTACTGCAATAAAAAGGCCGCAGGCAGGCGTTTGTTTTTTACATAGTTATGAAAAGTTACAAACCCATTGTTCCTGCGGGGCTGTAAATAAAATATAAAAAGAACCCAAAAAGCCTCAATCGCGGTCAACATCAAAGCCTATAATGTCGCCGGTAACGGCGTCAATGTCATAGCTGTACTCGTAATTTCCGCTCCAAAATTCAATTTCATACTCGTAGCGCCCGTCATCAAAATCCAGCTTAATTTCTGTAAAGCGGGCGTTGTCGGCCGCTATACCCGCGTGGGCAAGCGCAATGGCTTTTGCCTGTTCTTCGCCAATGTATTGCGCGCTGCTTTGCGCCGGGGTTTGCCCCGCGCTTTGGGCAGGGGCGGCATAATATTCCGCGTCATGGTCGTAGGCCCGTATTTCACCGGTTAAAGCGTCAATCGTATAGTCGTACTCAACATTTCCACTCCAAAATTCAACCTCGTATTCAAAGCGGCCATCATCAAAATCCAGCTCTACATGCACAAAGGTTACCCCCTCGCCAGAGAGGCCCGCGTGCTCCAGTGCAATTGCCTTTGCCTTTTCCTCGCCAATGTAATCGGCGGCGTTTTGGCTTGGCACCACGGTGGAAACAGCGCCTCCATTGCCGCTTTGTACGGGCAAGCCGGCGCTGCTGTTTGCCGGGGCGTTGCCCTGCGGGGAACAACCGGTTAGCATAGCCCCGGTAAGCAATGCGCCCACA
>JBKEBR010000410.1:0-2055 GCA_047973285.1 Oscillospiraceae bacterium
CAATAAACTCCCAGCGGGGGGCCTCCTGGGTGGTAAGCTCGGTGGCGGCGCGAATGAGTGCGGTTTGTTTTTCTTCTTCGTCCATTTCGGGCTTTGCAAAAGAACGGAATTTTTCCTCCAGGCGCGCAAGGTCATAATTTTCACTGGTAAAATCTTTTTGCACCTTGGCCAGCACCTGGTCTACCCCGGCGGGCGCGGCAAACACGCCCGCAATGCTTTTGCGGGTGGCCCGCAATTTGGAACGCTGGCTGCGGTACAAAATATAGCTTTTGCTTTGGGCAAAATAACCCATCTGCATCAGCGTTTCTTCCACAAGGTCTTGAATTTGCTCTACCTGCACAGGTGGGGAAAGCGCAAGAACCTTGCTTTCCACGGCGCCGGTAATAGTGGTTAGTTCGGTTTTCTGCAACGGGGTGTCGGTACTGGCAAAGGCCTTGCCAATGGCAGCGGATATTTTTTCAGGGCGGTAGCTCTCAGGCTGGCCGCTTCGTTTGATAATTTCCATAATGGGCAGCACTCCTATAAATTGTGTTTTGAAATTATATTACCACAACATATTGCATAAAACAATACAAAATAGGTATACTTTAAAATTTTTACAGGAACACTTGGCACAAAAGCGGTTTTGGTGTTGCCAAACCCGCGCGGCGGGTTGTATTTTTGCTATTTGTATGTTTACCAGAACCGTAGCGGATGGTATGCTTTTGTTTTTTTAGCCCTTCGGGCGGTGCCGCAACCCGGCCAAAAGTATTGCAGGGCCTGGCGGGCCAACATAAAGGTTTTGCGTGCAGTGTGGCCGTATAATAAAAGAAAAGCGTTGCCGAACCCTCAATTCATTCCTTTTCCCACAAAACCCCATGCGCGGGGTTAGCCCGCGCATGGGGTATTGTGGGAACGCAAAGGGTAAAATGTGCCGCAGGCAAGCCGCTGGGCGCCGGGGTGTAAAACAGGCGCGTGCCCTGTGTGCAAAAATGCGGAGGTTTTGCGGCCCCAAAAAACATGGCCGCCCGGCAGGCTAAATATAATATTCGTTTTCCCCTTGGGCTTGGTACCTGTCAAGAATATCCTGCAGGGTAATGCTGTCAAGGTACTGGGCAATTACCTGGTCCAGCCCCTGCCAAATATACACGGTTTTGCGGTAGCTGCCCTTGTCGTACTGGGGCTGCACAAGCTCGGCGCCGTCCATGGTGGAAAGGCTGCCCTCGGTAACCCGCAAAACCTGGCCCACCGTGTATTTTTCGGCGGGCTGCGCCAACATGTAGCCGCCCTGGTACCCCCGGTTAGAGCGCAAAATATCTGACTGGTTTAAAATGGTAACAATTTGCTCCAGGTATTTTTTTGAAATATCCTGCCGTTCGGCAATGTCCTTCAAGGCGATAAACCCGTCGTTTTTGTGCTCGGCCAAATCCAACAGCATGCGCAGGGCATATTTCCCTTTGGTAGAGATTTTCAACTGTTTCACCCCGTTTCTACTAGTTAACATAAGTATAACATAGGTTTTATATGCTTTCAATGCTTTTTTAGAACAATCTGCGGGGTAAAAGTACAATGCGGCGCAAAGAAAAAGCCCGCCGCTGGGGCAAAAAACCGGTGCTGTGTACCGGTAGGGCAGCCTTTGCGAGGCACTGCCCTGCGTTACTGCAAGGCAGTGCCGCGGCAGCGGCAGGGGAAAGTGTTTTTAAAGCGGTGTGGGTTTTTAAAAGCTTTGCCTTGCCCACTTGCAGGCGCCCTTTTTGGCTGCCGGAATTTTTTAATTGACAGCGGTGGGGCAGAGTGATAGGATTATTCAATAATATACACTAAACACATAGGTTTTATTACAATGCGCTGGCTTTTACAGCCGGGGCAAAAGCCGTGAAGGCAGGCGGTTCTTTTTAACAGACTAAAGGAGGCCCTATATGCAGGCATTATCGGAAAGAACGGCCGGTTTTACAGACTCTGTTATTCGGCGTATGACACGGGTTTCATTGCGGCACAATGCGGTGAACCTTTCCCAGGGCTTTCCAGATTTTGAGCCGCCCCGCGAAATATTGGAACGCCTTGCCGAGGTGGCGC
>JBKEBR010000411.1:0-1696 GCA_047973285.1 Oscillospiraceae bacterium
GGTGTTTAAGGTGAAGCTGAACGAGGTGCAGTACAAAGAACTGCCCGTGGCGGACAATGACTTTGCCACCGAGGTAAGCGAGTTCGACACCTTGAAAGAGCTGAAAGACAGCATTCGCGAAAAACAGCAGAAAACCCTGGATGACCAGGCCGATATGGAAACTGAAAACAAGCTGGTAGACCAAATTGTTGAAACCATTGAAGGCGAAATTCCCGAGGTGATGTACGAGAACAGGATGGATGAAATGGTGCAGGATTTTGCGTTCCGCCTGGAGCAGCAGGGGCTGGATTTGAAAACCTACCTCAAATACACCAATATGGATATGACGGCCTTCCGCGACGGCTTTAAAGACCAGGCCAAAAAGCAGGTGGAAATGCGGCTTGCGCTGGAAGCAGTTGCAAAGCTTGAAAACATTGTTGCCTCTGAAGAAGATGTAGACAAAGAGGTGGCCCGCTTGGCCGAGCGGTACAGCATGGAGCCTGAAGAGGTTCGCAAGGCAATGCCGCTGGAGGAAGTTAGCAAAGACCTTGCCGTGAACAAAGCGATTGATTTTATTAAGAGCAACGCGAAAATTACCGATGAGGAAGCCCCCGCAGAGAAAAAAGAAAAAGAAGAAAAGTAATAGCGGCCATACGGCCGTTTGCTGCAAAAGCCGATGCGGGTTTTCCCGTATCGGCTGTGCCATACCAACATATTCACACACCTGTAAGGAGGTTGTATTTTGAGCAGTTTGGTGCCTTATGTAGTAGAGCAAACCGCCCGTGGCGAGCGCTCTTACGATATTTTTTCCCGCCTTTTGAACGACAGAATTATTATGCTGTGCGACGAGGTGAACGATGCAAGCGCCAGCGTGGTGGTTGCCCAGCTTTTGTACCTGGAAGGGCAAGACCCCGAAAAGGATATAAGCCTGTATATCAACAGCCCCGGCGGCTCCATCAGCGCGGGCCTTGCCATTTACGACACCATGAACTATATCAAGTGCGATGTTTCCACCATTTGCATTGGCATGGCTGCGTCTATGGGCGCGTTTTTGCTGGCAAGCGGTGCCAAGGGCAAGCGCATTGCCCTGCCCAACAGCGAAATTATGATTCACCAGCCCTCCGGCGGCGCAAAAGGCCAGGCCAGCGAAATTAAAATTGTGGCCGAGCATATTTTAAAGGTTCGCCACCGGTTGAATGTTATTTTATCGGCTGCAACCGGGCAGCCGCTGGAAACCATTGAGCGCGACACCGACAGAGACAATTTTATGACGGCGGAAGAGGCCAAGGCCTATGGCCTTGTAGACAAAATTATCACCTCCCGCTAACCAATTGCCTATAATTTGAGCCGGACAGAAGGAGAGCTATGGCTACCATGAACAAAAGTGGCCCGCCAAAAGAAAAGCCGCTTGCCTGCAGCTTTTGCGGTAAAACGCAAGACGAAGTGGAGCGAATGATTATTGGCCCGGGCGTTAATATATGCAACGAGTGCATAGAGCTTTGCTACCACATGCTGGAAGACGAAGACGACGGTTTTGCAGGCGCGCCCCGGCGAAGCCGCACAGCAGGTCGCGCCCCGGCGAAGCCCGGGCCCCGCGCACCCAGAATGGAAATGAATATTTTGAACCCGCAGGAAATTAAAGCGGGGTTAGACCAGTATGTTATTGGCCAGGACGACGCCAAAACCATTCTTTCGGTGGCGGTGTACAACCATTACA
>JBKEBR010000412.1:0-2715 GCA_047973285.1 Oscillospiraceae bacterium
AAAAAGCGCTGTGCGGTTCATTCACGCCCCTTGTGCCTGAATTGTGCGCCACACCCGGCAAATTGGTGATTGTGTACAGGCGGGCGAAACCATGTTTTATGTGGGCAACACCGCCATATCCGCCCCCTTCACCGGCTTGCTGCGGGGGCTTATCCGCCAGGGGTTTATGGTGCCGCAGGGCATGAAAATTGCCGATGTAGACCCCCGCACCGACGTGGATTGGAACACCATTTCCGACAAGGCCCGCTGCCTTGGCGGCGCGGCGCTGGAGGCTTACCTGTATTTAAAAAGAACCATTTAGCGGGCCGGGCTGCACCGGCCCTGCCAAACTTTGAAAGGGTACCCTTATGGAACAGGACATATTGGCATTTGCCGCCCAAAGCCTTGCCGAAGGAAAAAGCGTGGCCCTGCTTACCGTTACCGAAACCAGCGGCAGCTCGCCCGCAACGCCGGGGCAAATGATGGCTGTACTTGCAAACGGCACCAGTGCGGGCACGGTGGGCGGGGGCATTTCCGAATACCGGCTGGCCCAGCGCGCCCAGGCGGCCCTTGCCGCGGGTGAAACAGTTTTTTCTTTTGCATTCGACCACAGCGAGCACGGCATGGTGTGCGGCGGCGGCATGGCGGGCTTTGGCAATGTGCTGGGGGGCGGGCCGCGCCTTGTTATTTTTGGCGGCGGGCATGTGGCCCAAAGCCTGGCGCCCTTGGCAGCGGCAGCGGGCTTTCACGTGTGCGTTGTGGAAGACCGCCCCGAGCTGGAGGTTTATTTTGCCGGTGTGCAGTATCTTCTTGCCACACCCGCCGAATATGAGGAAAAAGTTGCCGCCGACCAAAATACCTATGTGGTAATTGCCACCCGCGGGCACAGCACCGACAAAGACGCCCTGCAATTCTGCCTTACAAGGCAATTTGCCTATGTGGGCATGATTGGCAGCGCCAAAAAGGTGCTGGCGCTGTTTGACGATTTTCGAAAACAGGGCGTGGCCGAAGAGGTTTTGCAGGGCATTTACGCCCCCATTGGGCTGGACATTGCCAGCGGGCGGCCCGCCGAAATTGCTGTGTCGGTGGTGGCAGAAATGCTGCTGGTAAAAAACGGCGGCTCCCCCGGCCATAAAAAGCTGTTGCACCAAAACATATAGCTGCAAAATCTCCCTCTACCCAAAGCATATAGCCGCAAAACCCTTCTGGTAAAAGAAAAGCCCTTGCGCTTGCCAAGCCAGGGTATGCGGCAAAGGATTTGCCTTTTGCCGGGCCGTCGCCCACAGCGGCTGTGTAGCAGGCCGTTCGGGCAGCCTTACAGCCCGCTTTTTTGCATCTTGCACTCTTTTGCCGCCCGCGGCGGCAGCGGCCTGCAAGGGGCGGCAGCGACCGGGTGCGGCGTACTGCCGCGCGTTTTACCGGCACCTTCGGCACGGCCTGCATACCCCTGAAACGCTGAGGGAAGGCAGGCAAAGCGCCGGGCCTTTGTTTGCTTGCAAGTGTGGCCAATAAAAGTGTATAATAGCACTACTGGCAAAGAAGCCTTCCCTGTTTAAAAACAGGGAAGGCTTCTTTTACTTTATATTGCAGTTCACAATTTTTATGAAAGAGGAGGTTGCTCTGCCAAAAAGGCCAGCTTTTCATCCACAAGGTTTTGCGCCAGCTGCTGCACCTGCTTTTCCAGCTCTGTATAAACGTCCAGCAATTGTTTTCCCTTGGGGGTAAGCACCGTTCCCCCCCGGCCGCTGCCGCCCTTTTCCGACTGAACCACCGCAAACCCCAGCTCTTCTTCCATCTTTTTCAAAAGGCGCAGCGCTTTTGTGTAGGAAATGCCGGTTTGTATGCTTGCCTGCCGCAGGGAAGAAAGCTGCTCAATGGTGCAAAGCAGCTCCCGCGGGCCGGGCCCCATAAAAACGCCGGTGTTTGCAATTCGTAAGGTGTTTACCGCTTTCATATTCGCCCTGCTTCCCGGCCTTTTTATGCGCTGTTCTCAAAAGCCATTTTCAGCCCTATTATACAGCATTGACAAGGCCCACGCAAACAGATTATAGTTGTATAGTATATAAAAAAATATTTTGTTGCCAATCAATTTTTGTTAGAAACAGGAGGGTTCGTATGCCTTCGCCGGAAGCAGACATTCTTCAGGGGCGGGCGGTAGACGCCATTTTAATGGCATCCGGCTTTTCTGTGCGTTTTGGCGCTCAAAACAAGCTTTTGCAGCCTTTTCGCGGCGTACCGCTTGCCGAATATGCCCTTGCCGCCGCCTGCCAAAGCAATTTGTTTGGCCAGGTTTTTTTCGTTTATGCCGCCCCGGCCCTGCTGCCCCTTGCGCAAAAATACACCGCTGTTCCCATACACAACGCAAACCCGGGGCGGGGCGCCTGCGAAAGCATTCGCCTTGGCGTTTCGGCTTCCAGCGCCGATTATTACCTTTTTTTACAGTGCGACCAGCCTTTTGTGGGCAAGCAGCTGTTTGCCCAGCTGATGGCGCTGAAAAAACCGGGGCGTATTGTGGTGCCGGTGTTTGAAAAACAGCAGGGCAGCCCCGTGCTGTTTTCAAGCTGTTTCCGGCAGGAATTGCTTAGCCTTGCCGACGGCGAAAATGCCCGCTCCATTAAGCAGCGCCACCCCGGCGGCGTTATTCCCTGCCCTGTTGCCTCGGCCTTTTCTTTGGCCGACATTGACACCCCCGAAGATTTCGAAAGGCTTGAAAAGGCCAATTTTGCGCCATTTTAA
>JBKEBR010000413.1:0-4526 GCA_047973285.1 Oscillospiraceae bacterium
GGTATAAAGGGGTTGCGGGTTGCGGCAAAGGGGTTAAAAATGCCCAGCTGTATCAGCAGGCCCATAACCCCGCCTATAATTATCACCGAAAGCAGCATAATAAAAAAAACAAACAGCACCGCCAAAAAACGAAGGCTGATTCTTTTCTTTGGCTTTTTCATGGCAGTTTCTCCGCTTTGTAACCCAGCCCGCGCACCGTTACAATTTCAAAGTCTTTGTTGTCTTTCAGCTTGTCGCGCAGGCGGTTGATATGAACATTTACGGTGTGGTCGTCGGTGTCGGAATCTTTGCCCCATATTTCGTCCATAAGCTGCATGCGGGTAAATATAATGCCGGGGTAGCTAAGCAGTTTAAACAGCAGCTGAAATTCCTTTTGGGGAAGGGTTATCCGCTCGCCGCCACGGGTTACGGAAAGGGCGTTATAATCCAGCACCGTATCTCCGGCATACAGGCGCTTGTCCTGTGCTATTTGCGCCCTTCGCAGCAGGGCCCGTATACGAAGCACCATCTCCTCTTCGTCAACCGGCTTTGTCATATAATCGTCGGTTCCCACCCGAAAGCCCGCCCGTTTGTCTTTGGCCTCCTGTTTGGCGCTTACCATTAAAATGGGCAAATTCATATTGGCGGCCCTCAGCTCTTTTGTAAGCTCGTAGCCGTCCATTTCCGGCATCATAATGTCCAGCACAATTAAATCCACATGCTGCCTGTCCATAACCTCAAGCGCTTCAAGGCCGTTTTCCGCGCTGGAAACTTCAAACCCGTGCTGTTTTAAAACGGCGCACATCAGCTTGCGGGTATTTTTGTCATCTTCCGCCACAAGAATATGAAACATACTCCCGACTCCCTTCACACGGCGCATAAACACCATTATAGTTACATATTAACAAACAAAAATCAACTCAAAATCAACAGGTGAATTTTGGGCCCAAATAAAAGGAACTGCTCTGATTTTGCGCTTTTTTGTGGCATTTCCGGCGGAAAGCCAAAACAAGAATAAGGTGTGGGCATGCCCCTGTAGCCAAAGGAAGGGAAATGGAACGCAGTTGATAATGGGTTGATGTTGGCATGATAAAATATGGCAATAAACAAAAGGCAAACAAAGGAGAGGCGCCGGGAAATGCTGAAAATAGTAAAATATTTAAAGGTAAAAGAATGGGTTATGGTGGGTTGCTCTATTGTGTTTATTGTGGCGCAGGTCTTTCTGGATTTGAAACTGCCGGACTATATGGCTCAAATTACCCTGCTGGTGCAAACCGAGGGCAGCGCCATGGGAGAGGTGGTGGCTGCCGGCGCAATGATGCTTTTATGCGCCTTGGGCAGCCTGGCAGCCGCCTGTATTGTGGGCTTTTTTGCGGCAAAGGTGGCGGCCCTGCTGGGCGCCCGCCTGCGGGAGGGAACCTTTGACAAGGTGCTGAGCTTTTCGGCCGCCGAAACAAACTAATTTTCGGTTTCCAGCCTGATTACCCGCTCTACCAACGATATAACCCAGGTGCAGCAGCTGGTGGCAATGGGCCTGCAAATGATGGTGAAGGCCCCCATTATGGCGGTTTGGGCCATTGCAAAAATTGCGGGAAAGCAATGGCAGTGGACGGCCCTTACGGGCGGGGCCATCGTAACGCTGCTGGTGATGCTGGGAATTATTATTGTATTTGCAATGCCCCGTTTTGCAAAGGTGCAGAAACAAACGGACAGGCTAAACGCAGTAACCCGCGAAAACCTGAATGGAATTCGCGTTGTAAGGGCCTATAATGCCGAAGATTACCAGCAGAATAAATTTGAAGCGGCGAATGCCGAGCTGACAAAAACCAATTTGTTTGTAAACCGGATTATGGCCGTTATGCAGCCGGGCATGAGCTTTATTTCATCGGGCCTTACGCTGGGAATTTATTGGATTGGCGCCGGCCTTATCAGCCGGGCGGGCCCGCAGGCAGGCGTGCTTTTGTTTTCCGATATGGTGGTGTTTTCCTCCTATGCCATGCAGGTGGTAATGGCGTTTATGATGCTGACTATGATTTTTATTATGCTGCCAAGGGCACAGGTTTCGGCAAACCGTATTTTGGAGGTGCTAAAAACCAGGCCCAGCATACAGGGCGGGAATTTTGCCGAAGAAGGCGGCGCCCTGCAGGGCACCGTAGAATTTGAAAATGTCGGTTTTCAGTACCCGGATGCGGAAAAGGCCGGTGAAATGGTGCTGCAAAACATTAGCTTTAAGGTGGGTAAGGGGCAAACCCTGGCCATTATTGGTGCCACCGGCAGCGGCAAAAGTACCTTAATTAACCTGATTCCCCGGTTTTATGATGCAACGCAAGGCAGGGTTTTGGTAGACGGCGTAGATGTAAAAAACTATACGCTGGCGGCCCTGCGCAACAAAATTGGCTATGTGTCTCAAAGGGCGGTGTTGTTCAGCGGCAGTGTGGAAGCCAACGTTGCCTAAGGCGATGCCGGAAAGCGCAGCCCAGGTGCGGAAGGCATTGAGCATGCCGTTGAAATAGCCCAGGCAACCGAATTTGTGGAAAATTTGGAGGGCGCTTACAATGCCGTGGTGGCGCAGGGGGCACCAATTTTTCGGGCGGGCAAAAGCAGCGGCTTTCAATTGCGCGCGCCATAAGCCGGAACCCGGAAATGATTATTTTTGACGATTCGTTTTCCGCGCTGGATTATAAAACAGACCGTGAGCTGCGCCGGGCGTTAAACAAAGAGCTTGCCGACACCACCAAAATTATTGTGGCCCAGCGCATTGCCACCATTCAGGAGGCCGACATTATTTTGGTGATGGAGGACGGAAAAATTACAGCCAGAGGCACACATAAGCAGCTGTTGGCCGGGTGCCGGGCGTATCAGGAAATTGCCGCCTCACAGCTGACAAAGGAGGAATTGAGCGTTGGCTAAGGAAAAGGAATATAAATTGGGCACGGCCAAAACAACAGACAATATGGCGGGCCCCGGCCCCGGGGGCCCCGGGCAGATGCGTGGAATGGGGGCAAAAGAAAAGGCCAAAGATTTTAAATTGTCTTTGGCCAGGCTGGTGGGCTATTGCCGGCAATACATACCGGCCATTGTGGTTGCGCTGGTTTTTGCCGTGGCTGCCACCGTGCTGTCCATCATAGGGCCAAGCCAGCTTCGGGTGGTAACCGATTTGATTACCGAAGGCCTGCTGGCAGGAGAAATTGACCTTGGCGCCATTGCAGGCATTTGTATTGTTCTGGTATTTTTATATGCAGCAAGCTTTCTGCTTAACTATGTGCAGGGGTTTATTATGGCTACGGTTACACAGCGGGTTTCAAAGCAGCTGCGAAGCCAGCTTTCCGAAAAAATTAACCGGCTGCCGCTGAAATATTTTGATAATACCACCAGCGGGGATGTGCTGAGCCGCGTAACCAACGATGAGGACACCATTGGCCAAACCCTGAACCAAAGCGTGGGCGCGCTTATTTCGGCGGTGGTAATGTTTTTGGGCTGCCTTGCTATGATGTTTTACCTCAGCTGGGTGTTGGCCCTGACAGCGCTTTTTTCCACAGTGCTTGGCTTTGTGCTGATGATGCTTATTATTGGGCGCAGCCAAAAATATTTCAGCCGCCAGCAAAACGATTTGGGGCGTATCAATGGGCATATAGAAGAAATATACGCCGGCCAGCAGATTGTTACGGTGTACAACGGCACGGGCAAAGCAAAAGAAACCTTTCAAAGAATTAATACCCGTATGGTAGTCAGCGGCTGGAAAAGCCAGTTCATGTCTGGCCTGATGCAGCCGCTGATGGGGTTTGTTGGCTATTTGGGGTATGTGGCGGTGTGCGTTGTTGGGGCTTTGCTGGCTATGAACGGGCAGGTTTCTTTTGGGGTAATTGTTGCTTTTATGATTTATGTGCGGCAGTTTACCCAGCCGCTTGCACAGTTGGCGCAGGCGGCCACCACGTTGCAGTCTACCGCGGCGGCCAGCGAAAGGGTGTTTGACTTTTTGGCGGAAGAGGAAATAAGCGATGAAAGCGGCAAAACCTTTACGCTGCAAACGGTGCTTGGCAATATATCGTTTGAAAATGTGCGCTTTGGCTACGCCGAGGATAAAACCGTTATCCACAATTTTAGCGCCAAGGTAAAGGCCGGGCAAAAAATTGCCATTGTAGGGCCGACCGGCGCCGGGAAAACCACCATTGTTAACCTTTTAATGCGGTTTTACGAGTTGGACGGCGGCGAAATTCAAATTGACGGGGTGCCAACCAGCAGCCTGCGGCGGGAGAATATCCACAGCCTGTTTTGCATGGTTTTGCAGGACACATGGCTGTTTGAAGGCAGTATACGGGAAAATATTGTATACAACAAGCAGGGGGTTCGGGAGGAAGAGGTGGTTGCCGCCTGCAAGGCTGTGGGCATACACCACTTTATTCGCACCCTTCCGCACGGTTACGACACCGTTTTAAACGAAAATACCAGCCTGAGCGCAGGCCAAAAGCAGCTGATTACCATTGCCCGCGCCATGGTGGAAAATGCCCCTTTGTTGATTTTGGATGAGGCCACCAGCAGCGTGGATA
>JBKEBR010000414.1:0-3107 GCA_047973285.1 Oscillospiraceae bacterium
ATATAGGGGGTGATGGTGAAATTGGCGGGCAGGTTGTAGGCGGTGAAATTGTAAGTTTTTAGCAGCGCTTCTTTTATGCCCACTATTCTGCGTTGCAGCAGCTCGGGGCTGTTTGCCATACCGGCTATTTCAGCCTTGGCGCTTTCGGTAAAAAGGGAGCTGGCGTTAAACAGTTGCATAGTGTTTCTCCTGTAAAAATTCCAATGGGGTGGCGTATGGCAAAATGGCGTTAAATGGGCGGCGGGGGCGGCCTGTTTTAAGGGTCGGGCAAAGGCCGGTTTGAAAGGCGGTGGGTTTGGCCGAGCCGGGCCCTGAAGCGAAAAAGGGTTGCCCTGCACAGGGGTGGGGTGCCGAAGCGGTGGCAAAATTTACGGCGGGGCGGCGGAAGAGCGTTCCCCGGGCAAAGCGGCGGCCAGCCAGCGGAGCAGGGCGGGCCTTGTGTTGGGCAGCGCGCCGTTTAGCACCTGCTCCAGCAGGCGGTTCAGCCAGTGGCCCACGGCGGGGCCTTTGGGCACCCCGGCGGCCAGCAAATCGGTTCCGTTTACCGCAAGGTCTTTCAGCGCAAAGCAGGCATTTTCCGCCAGCAGGCTGCGGGCAAGGGCCTCCGCCTCGTCAAGGCGGCGCAGCCGTGCGGGCGCTTCGGCGTTGCCCTGGGCAAGGGTGTCGGCCCGTTTCAGCGCCAGCAGCATAAAAAAGGCCTCTTCCCCAAGGCGGTTCAGCCAGCGGCGCAGCTGCTTTGGGGCCGGTTCTACGGGGCTGCCGTGCCAGTACACAAGCTCGCGCACCTGCCGGGTAAGCCCGCCGGAAAACCGCAGCCGCCGCATAACCTGTTCGGCCAGCTGGGCCCCGGCCTCGGCGTGGCCGTAAAAGTGGCCGGTGCCCCCCGCCAGTGTAAAGGTTTGGGGCTTGCCAAAGTCGTGAAAAAAGGCGGCCAGGCGCAGGGGCAGCACCGGCGGGGCGGCCTGCACCGCCCGGGCGGTGTGCTCCCACACCGTATAGAGGTGGTGGGGGCTGTGCTGCTCGAAGCCGAACAGGGCGGCGGCCTCGGGAATAAAAACGGCGATTACATCGCGGTATGCAAGCAGTACCCCCCGGGCGCTTTGCCCCAGCAGCAGCTTGCAGAATTCGGCGTTCACCCGCTCGGCTGAAATGCTTTGCAGCAGCGCCCGTTTTTCCAAAAGGGCGGCTTTGGTGGCGGGCTGTACCGCAAAGCCAAGGCCGGCGGCAAACCGCACCGCCCGCAAAATGCGCAGGGCGTCTTCCTCAAAGCGGGCGTGGGGGCTGCCCACGCAGGCAATGGTTTTGGCGGCAATGGCCGCCCGCCCGCCAAAGGGGTCGGTGTAGCCCTCGCCGGGGGCGTAGACAATGGCGTTCATGGTAAAATCCCGCCGGGCAAGGTCTTCGGCAAGGCTGCCGGTAAAATGCACGGCTTTTGGGCGGCGGTGGCCGGTGTAGGGGCCGTCTACCCGGTAGGTGGTTATTTCGTAGGGGGCGCCGTTTACCAGCACCGTTACGGTGCCGTGGGCAAGGCCGGTATCCAGGGTGTGAAAGGCGGCAAAGGCCTGCTTTACCTCGCAGGGGGCGGCGCTGGTGCAAATGTCCCAGTCCTGCGGGGCAAGGCCCAGCAGGCTGTCGCGCACGCAGCCGCCCACCACATGGGCGGTGTAGCCGCTTTGGCGCAGCGTGGTTATAATGGTGTGTACATCGGCGGGCAGCCGCACAGCGTATTCCCCCTTTCGTGCGGGTGGGGCGGGCTACTCCTTTGGCGGGGCGGGCACGGCCCTCTCCCAGTCGGCAACAAAGCCCAGGCTGCCCGGGGCAAGGCCCAGGCCGCCCTCCAGTAGCTGCTGCACCACAAGCAGGCGCTGTACAAAATTTTCATGGGTGGTGGGCAGTATGTCGCCGTCCAGCAAAAAGTGGGCCGAGGTTAAAATGTTTTCGGCAAAGGCGGTGGGGTATTCGCAGCGAAACGCCCCCTCTTGTATGCCCTGCTCAATAATTTGCACAAAGGGGGCGGTTAACACATGAATGCTGTGAATGAGGGATTTATAGTACATTAGTTCGTCTTTTAAGGTTTTAAAGTTTTCCAGCATATTGTGGCTGCCCGCGTAAAAGCGGCGCAGGGCAATAAGGCCCAGCGCCATTTTTTGCGGGGCGGGGGCGGGGCCGTTTAATATGGGCTGCAGCGCCTGCAGGGCGGTGGCGTCCATTTCCTCCATCATGGCGCCCAACGCCTCTTCTTTGGAGGAGAAATAATAGTAAAAGGTTCCCTTGGCCACGCCGGCCTCTTGCACAATTTGGTCTATGGAGGTGTTTTCGTAGCCCTGCTGTTCAAACAGCTTTTTGGCGGCGGTAAAAATTTCTTTTCTGCGCCGCGCAGATTTTTTGTTTTTTTGCATGGTGGTTTCCTTCCGGTTCAAATTGCACGGCAAAATACAACGGGCGGCGCCGGCAAATACAGCGGGCCGGGCGCAAACGGCCGCCAAAAGACGGCGAAATTGAATGAGGTTATTCTATTTGTTTTTGAAGGGATTGTCAATGGAAAATAACGGCTCTTCCAACTTAGTGGTGGATGAGGCCGGTCAGGGCCTCGTTTTGGTTAGGCGGATTGAGGGTTTTCCGGCGGCTCTTTTGCATACAGAAAATCAAAGGAGTATTCAGGGAACAATGCATTTAATTTTCTGACTTCTTCCAGCGTAAAGTCGTTACTGCCCTGCAATTTTCTTCTTAATGTTTCTCTATGTATGCCAAGCGTGGCGGCAACCCTTTCGTCCGTCAGTCCTTTTCTGTTTATTGCGTTTGCAAGATTTCCAAACATATTCGCACCTCCTTTGTGTTGCGTTTGCATTATCTCAATCTCATAATATCATGCGATTGCATGTCTATCAACACAAATATGTTGCATTTGCATTATTTCTGTGTTATCCTCTTTTTGAGGTGATAACATGACGCTTTATGAAAAAATAGATTTTCTGTGTAAAACCAATGGGATAACAAGAAAAGAGCTGGCAAGGCAAACCGGAATATCGTACGCAACGTTGAATGCTATGTTTGCGCGACAATCAACCAATATATCTCTGGAAACCATCAGGGCTATAGCTAACCAC
>JBKEBR010000415.1:0-4788 GCA_047973285.1 Oscillospiraceae bacterium
GGAAAGGTGAGGCCGCCGTCCTCCGACAGCGCCACGGCAACCGGGCAGCGCAGGCCGGGCCAGGCCGCCTTGCCGGGCGCCGGGGCGGGCGTGCAGGTGGGGTTGTAGGCCACGGCAACACGGCCGCTTTGGGTGCGGATGGCACTGATGGACGAATTGTTGTTGGGCAGGGGGGTGGGCTTTGGCACCGACCAGCTTTCGCCCCAGTCCAGTGATTCGCTGCGGTAGATGTTGTCGGCCTCACGGCTGCGCATAAAGGCCGCGAGGTGCCCGTTGCCCAGCTCTACCACCGTGGGGTGAACCCGCCCGCGGCTGCCGGGCATTTCCACCATGCGCCAGGTTTTTCCCTGGTCGTCAGACAGCTGGAAAACGCTGGGGTCGCCCGAGAGCCCCTCTGCCGAATCGGTGCACAGCCAGTTGCCAAAAACCCAGCGGCCGTTTTCAAGCACCTGAATGGGCTGGCGGCAAAAGCTGCCCTCCCTTGCAAATACCGTTTCATAGCCGCCCCAGGTAAGGCCGCCGTCAAAGCTTTTCTGGCAGCGAATTTGAGAGGTGAACTGCATGTTGTCTTTGCCCGCAACCCGGCCCAGCTGGGCGGTGTACATGCACCAAACGGCGCCGTCCGGCCCACAGAACAGCGAAGGGTTTTGCTCGCTGCGCAGCGGGTCGCCGGAAACATCAACCGGCTCGCTCCAGCTTTCCGCCCCTTTGGCAAGCCGGGCGCACACAATGTGCACATCGGCCGCGCCCTCATAAGAGCCGGCAAACCAGCAGCACAGCATATCGCCGCCGGGCAATTCCACCATAGCGGGGGAATGGCAGGTGGCAAGGGGGCCGGGGGGCACCATGGCTTCCAACGTGCCCATCTCCCGGTTGCGGAAGATTCGCCCATCCGGCGTTAGCCCGGGAAGAATAGGATAACTCATAAACATACCTCCAATTAAAGCGTTTCGGGTTTACGGGAAAGTGCTTCTGCCAGTTCCAGCAGCAACGTGGGGCTGCCAAAGCCGCCGGATTTTGAAATGATGTGGTAGGTTTTTTGGTTGTAAATAAACTTTGTAAGCACAACGCCGGTGGCCATTTCGCAAATGGGGGTTAGCTCCCACACGCCAACCGCCTGCATCAATGCCAGCAGCGTGTCGCCGCCGGTGCACAAAAGCGTGGCTTTTAAGCCGTTGTCCAGCATTTGCTTGATAAGCGCCGCCAGGTTGTTGGAAACCTGCACCCGCAGCTGCTCCATGGTAAGCCCCAGGCTTTGGGCGTAAAGGTCGGTGTCCTCGTGCCCCGCAGGGCCGTTCACATCCAGAATAAAGCGTTTTTGGGCGGTGGCCTGCGCCACCCACTGCCGAACATATTCCCCGGCCAAAGCGCTGCTAACCCAGGTTTTTTCCAGCTTTTGCGCCGGGGTTAAATGAACACGGGGAAAGCCCCGCTCCTCCGCCACCTTCATTTGGCGAACGCTTACCGGGTTTACGCTGCCGCAGGCAACAAACAGCGTTTCTTCTAAATTGGGCAGCCGCGGAATTTCCCCTTCCAGGTGCAGCAGGTCTGCCAGCACCGCCGCAAACCCCGAGCACCCCGCGCAAAACCGCAGCTGCTCCAGCCCCAGGCCTTCGCCAATGCGCCGCAGGTCTTGGTCTGTTTCCGCATCAAAAATTTGAATGCCAGGCTGTATAATGGCGTTCTGTGCGCTTTTAGGGTGTACCACCGCGGGCACGGCCGTTTGCCGCCCCAGAATGTCCGCCACCGCCGAGTCTAACACAGGCTCGAAAGGGTCTTGCCCAAATACGCTTTGGGCCACGGGGACGCCGTCGATATAATGCACGCCCGCCCTGGTAACGCGGTTGAGCTTGGGCAGCGCCGGAAGGAAGGGAATGGAAGAAATACCTGCCGCCTCCATCAGCGCCGCCAGCTCGCTGCCCACATTGCCCCGCAGGGCGGAATCTGTTTTGGCATAAATATAGGCAATTCCGGTTTGCAACGCCCGGCGCGCCGTGCGGTATACAACCTTATAGGCCTCTTGCGGCGGCAGATGGCGCGTTTCTGTTACCATCACCAAAACCTCTGCCGATTGTTCGACCAACGCGAAATCATACTCCGGCTTGGTAACCACCGTTGTGGCGGCGCCCCTGGATGCAAACTGTATGCCGGTATCGAATGCTCCTGTAAAATCATCTGCAAGTATTAGAAGCTTTACCACACATGCACCCCTGATTGTTTAATTTTGAAACAATTCTAAAATCAATTTTTTGTTTATTGCCTTTTCCAGCGTCTTTCATTGGCCGCCCAATCACTTTCCTGTTTATTCTACGTCTTAAAACCATTGTGCACAATCTTTTTCCCTTTTCCGGTCCGTACATATTTGAAACATCAAAAAAAGTTATTGTGTATTTTTTGTGCATTTGGTATAATATGTTCATAATTGAAACAAATAATGGCAGAGGTTTTTTATGAACAAGCGGATTCGTGTTTTGGGAATTGCCCCCTACGAGGGAATGAAAATTCAAATGCTGAACCTGGTGGAAGAATATTCCCAAATTGACCTCACGGTTTTTGTGGGCGATATGGAGCAGGGGCTTGCCATTGTGCAGAATAATTTCCACGGGGATTATGACGTTGTCATTTCCCGCGGCGCCACGGCGCAGATGCTGCGGCAGCACCTGAGTATTCCGGTTATTGAAATTGACATTTCCATGTACGACATTCTTTGTGCCATTAAGCTGGCCAACGGGCTAAAAGAAAAAA
Source organism: Oscillospiraceae bacterium (assembly GCA_047973285.1). Classification (GTDB taxonomy): domain Bacteria; phylum Bacillota; class Clostridia; order Oscillospirales; family Ruminococcaceae; genus JAAYCI01. Next base: position 2,746 of record JBKEBR010000415.1, read on the forward strand.
CCGCCATGATTTTTTTCGCCGACATTCGAAGCCAGGTGGCAACCCTGTGCGGTTTGCTTGAGTGCGACACCGACATTTACACGGTAAACACTGTTGAAGCCCTGGAGCCCACCCTGCGCGGCATTCAGAAAAAGCACTACAAAGCCATTCTTTGCGACGTAATTGTAAACACCGCCGCTCAGCGGCTGGGCATTAACTCTTACCTCATTACCTCGGGCACCGACAGCGTTCGAAACGCCTTTAACCGCGCGCTGCTGCTGTACGACAGCCAGCAGCACCTGCGGGTCGAAAGCCTGTTTTTTCAAGACCTGCTTCGCGGGCAGGTTGGGCAAACCCTTGTTTTTGACGGGCAAGGCAGCCTTTTTTTGTCTACCGTAGACGACCCGGAGCCGGAATTGCTGGGGCTGCTGCGCCAGGAGCTGCTGCAGCCCTCGCAGGAAAAAGAGCGGCGCATCAGCCGCTCTGTAAAAGGAATGCTGTATTCTATTCGCGTCAGGCAAATTGCCAACGGTGCCCTGCATTACACCGCCTTCTTTTTTGACGCCCGAAAATTGCCCGTATCGCCCAGCAAGGTTGGAATTCATTTTTTCAACCGGGCAGAGGCGGAGGCCGCCTACTACAACAGCATTTTCAGCTTTGCGGGAAACCTCTATGGCTCCCAGCTGGAAATTGACCAAATTAACCAAAGCACCGCCCCGGTTGTTCTGGCCGGGGAGGACGGCACGGGGAAAGAATCAATTGTTAACATGCTGTACATTCGCGGTTTGCAGCAAAACAATTTTCTTGTGTCCATCGACTGCAGTTTAATGAACAGCCGCAGCTGGGCCTTTTTGATGGAAAACCACAATTCCCCCCTGGCGGATGAGAACAACCTGCTGTACTTTGCCAATGTGGACGTATTGTCGCGGGAGCGGCAGTACCAGCTGATTGGCGTGCTGGCCGAGATGGACGTGTGCCGGCGGAACCGCGTGATGTTCTCTTGTGTTTGCGAGGCGGATGAGTATATCTCTAAGGTGGGGGCGCTGTTTCAAGACAAGCTCTCGTGCATTTCTTTGTACCTGCCCCCGCTGCGGCAAATTCCCGACCAAATTCCCACTTTGACGAATTTGTGCCTGAGCCACATGAACGTCAACATGCCCCGGCAAATTTTGGGGGCAGATTCCGACGCGCTTACCCTGCTGCAAAATTACCGCTGGCCCCACAACTATACCCAGTTTCGGCGGGTTATTGGCGACCTGGCGGTAACCTGCAGCGGGCAGATTATAACAGCCGACAATGTGCGCCAGGTGCTGCGCAAAGAGCGGCATGTGGGCGCGTTCTCCTTCCAGCGGGAAAACGACACCGCCCCGCTGGATTTAAACCGTACTTTAGAGGAAATTAGCCAGGACATTGCCCTGCGGGTAATTGACGAAGCGGGCGGCAACCAAACCGCCGCCGCAAAACGCCTGGGCATTAGCCGCACCACCCTGTGGCGGCTTGTGCAAAAGTAAAATAGCCCTGTAAAGCCAGGCAGCCAGTGGCCCTGTTCTGTCGCTTGTTCTGTTTGTTCCCCAGTTTTTCAAAAAGCTTGTTTGGGCACCCCGATTTTCGGGCGTTCAAACAAGCTTTTGCCGCATTGCCGCTGTTTTATTTTTATACAATATACAGGCTGGTGCGGTAAAAATTACTCTGTTATTTTTGCTGCGCTCTGCAATAGCAAAACAGCAAATGCAAAACCTGGCACGGCGAAAAATGGCTCCGAAAGCATTTTTCATTTACCTGTGCCAAATCAAAACCACCCGTTGAACGGGTGGTTTGCTCCGGCCCTATAAGGGCCTAATGCCTGTGGCAGCACCCTTAAGGGTGCACTGAAAAAGATCTGACAATCACACCATTATCACTGGCTGCCCCCTATTCGGGGGCACTTTTTATGCCTGGGCACTCTTTTCTCCCGTGAACGGGTCGATGAACTCTTTCAGGCTCAACTGGTCATTCGCTATATCCTCTTGCAGTTGATTTTTGATGTATTCTTTGATCGCTGTTTCGTATTTCCCTACCGTGTCC
>JBKEBR010000416.1:0-4508 GCA_047973285.1 Oscillospiraceae bacterium
ACCAACACCTACCCCCACATTTTGGTGGGCCACAGCTACGACATTGCCAAGCTGTTTAAAAACAACCGCAGCGCCCTGGCGGCGCTTGCCCTGCAACAGCGGCAGGGCATGGGCGTGGCGCAGCCCCTGCCGGTACAAGGCGCAGCACAGCCCCAGGGCTACGCCCAGCCCGCCGCACCGGCCACCGGGGCCACACAGCCCGTGCAGCCGGTTGCCGCCCCCGGGGCGCAAGGCGGCTACCAGCAGCCCCAGCCCCAAAGCTACGCCGCCCCCGCCGCACCGCAACAACCGGTTTCTGCCCCGGTGCAAAGCGCGCAGGCCGCACAGCCTGCCGCCGCCGCAAAACCGGCCGAGGCAGCCCAGGCGGCCAAACCCGCCGAAGCGGCGCCCACCTACAGCCCGCAGCCCGGCCAGCCGCCCCAAAATGGTGAGCCCCAGCCCTAAACCCCGCATCGTTGTATTCCGCCGCCGCAGGCCCGCCTGCGGCGGTTGTGCATTGCAGCAGGCCGCCCTGCCAGGCGGGCATGTGAAGGGCCGCCGCCCATTGCCGCCTGTTTCTGCCGCGAGCAGGCTCTTTCATCTTCCCCAAAAAGGCATAAAGAAACCCTGCAAAGGGCGGTGCAGCCGCCGCCGAGGCACCAAAAAGCTTTGCAACAGGAGGAACAGGCGGCGGAGGCAACGCGGTGTGTATTCTTTGCCACTTGGCAGCCGCCCGGCCCCCTTTATACCACATGAGGAGCAGAAGGGCCGCGCCCACTTATAAACTGCCACCGGCTGTATCCTGCATCGGCAGAATATTCTTCTACAGCCGCCTAAAAAAGCCACCGCCCGCCCTGCCGCAGGCCTTTAAAGGTCGCTGCCATTCGGTGCCCGACAAAGCGGGGCACCGGCGCTTATATGGCCAACCAGCGCGGGTTTTGCCGGCTGCCCCCGCCTTGGCCGCCGCCAGGCGGGCAGGCGCTTTGCAAAGCTTTTCCCCGCGCGGGCCCGGCGCACCTTGCGGCGCAGTTGCCAGCCAGGCGCCGCTGCGCCCGCGTTGACTTGCCCGCCCGGCGGGTGGTATACTTTTTACTACGGGCAGGCAAACCGCCGGCCTGCAAGCAACCTACGAAAGCAGGTGAAAACTATGATCCAATGTATGGACTCCGAAAGCCTGCACAAGCGGCTGAACCGCATTGCGGGGCAAATTAAGGCCATCGACAAAATGGTGGACGAAGATGTGCCCTGTGAGGATATTTTAATTCAGGTGAACGCCGTAAAAAGCGCCCTGCATAAGGTGGGCCAGGTTATTCTGGAGGGGCACCTGAACCACTGCGTGCGCGAGGGCATTGAGCACGGCAACGCAGACAAAACCATTGACGATTTTGCCAAAGCGGTGGAGCAATTCTCCCGTTTTTAACCGAAGCGGGGCGCCGCCGCGCGGGGCCTTGTGGGGCCCGCAACGGGCCTGTTGTATTTTTGCGTTTTGCAAACACCGCCCCCCGCCGCTTGCCCGCGCCCGGCCCCTGCGCCCCGGCTGCCAACAGCAAATGGGCCGCCGCAAACAGGCCAGCGGCGCCATAAAACAGGGCGCAGCTTAAACTTGGTTTTGTATAAATTTATGGCTTTTATACCAAATGGAATGTTCTTCCGGCCCCCACAGCCACCGCTGCGGGGGTGCTGTTTTGCAGCCCTCCCTCTGCCCGGCGCCTTTTAAGGCGCCGGGCTTTTTGTTGCCCTGAAGTCCCCGCTGTGCTGTGCCAAAAGGGGAGCTTGCACTTTTACATGCCCGCCGGGCGCGCCTCCCCCGCCCCATGCTTGCCGCAAAGCAGCCAAAAGGCTTTGTGCGCCAAACCGGCAGCAGTGCAGGGCAAACGGCGCCTTTACCGCCGCAACAGCGGTCTTCGCACCCACGCTCCGGCCACCGCGCCCCAATGCGCCGTCCTCTGCCTTGCCTTTGCCTTGCCCCTGCCTTGCCTTTGCCTTGCCCCTGCCTTGCCTTTGCCTTGCCCCTGCCTTGCCCTGCCCTTGCCCATCTCGCCCGCCGCACAGCGGGCCAGCCGCCAGCCCAAACCAACCGATACTCAAGGCACAGGCCGCGTTAAGGGGGCACCCCAACATACCCTTTTCCTTGCGGCACATCCCTTTTCACACCGCTTTCGTTTTGCCCCGCCCAAAGCGTCCCCTTCTTTTTTTACACAGGCCTCCCCCGCCAAAGGGCCGCCCGGCCCTGCTTCCGCCAAAAAAATTGCCCGGCGGGTCGGTTTTCCCCTTGACACCATATACCCACGGGGGTATAATCCTCACATACCCCCATGGGTATGAAAGGGCGTGTGAGGAATTGATCTCCTTTTTTAAAAACGAACAAAAACGAACCGTGCTGCTGCTAAGCCTTTCTCTGGTGTCCTTGGTGGCAGCTTTTTTTGCGGGCAGCCTGCCGGTAAACCCCGCCTGGGTGGCCATTGTGCTGTGCGGGCTGCCCATTGTTAAAAATGCGGTGGTGGGCCTTGTTATGCGTTTCGACATTAAGGCAGACGTGCTGGTGGCCATTGCGCTGGTGGCCTCGGTGGTTATTGCCGAATATTTTGCCGCCGGGGAAATTGCCTTTATTATGGCCCTTGGCGCCTTTTTAGAAGAGCGCACGGTGCGCAAAGCCCGCGCGGGCATTGAAAACCTTGTAAAGCTAACCCCCACCACCGCCCGGGTGGTGCGCGGCGGCGCCGAAACCATTGTGCCCGCAAGCCAGGTGCAGGCCGGGGAAATTTTGCGGGTGCTGGCGGGGGAAACCATTGCCGCCGACGGGGTAATTACGGCGGGCAACACCTCCATCAACCAAGCGGTGATGACCGGCGAGCCCCTGCCGGTAGACAAGGCCGAGGGCGACGAGGTGTTCAGCGGCACCACCAACCAGTTTGGCACCTTTGACATGGTGGCCCAAAAGGTGGGGGAAGAAAGCTCTATTCGCCGCATGGTAAAGCTGGTGGAATCGGCCGATGCGGGCAAGGCCAAAATTGTGGGCATTGCCGACCGCTGGGCCACCTGGATTGTGCTGGCCGCCCTGCTGGCCGCCTTTGGCACCTGGCTGTTTACCGGGCAGGTGATACGGGCGGTTACGGTGCTGGTGGTGTTCTGCCCCTGCGCCCTTGTGCTGGCCACCCCCACCGCCATTATGGCGGGCATTGGCAACGCCGCAAAGCAGGGTATTCTGGTGCGCCAGGGCGACGCGCTGGAGCGCCTGGCCGCCGCAAAAGTGGTGGCCTTCGACAAAACCGGCACCCTCACCTTTGGCCGCCCGGCGGTGGAAGAGGTGCATGCCCTTGCCCCGCTTACCCCGCCGCAGCTTTTGGCCCTGGCCGCCGCGGCCGAGCTGCGCTCGGAGCACCCCCTTGGCAAGGCCATTGTGGCCCACCATAAGGCGCAAACCGGCGCCGCCCCCGCCCAGCCCGCCGCCTTTGCCCTTTTGCCCGGCAAGGGGGTGCAGGCCGTGGTGGAAAGCCAAACCCTGCTGGCGGGCAGCCCCGCCCTGCTGGCGGAAAACGGCATTGCCCTGCCCGCCGCATTGCAGCAGGCCGCCGAGGCCCGGCGTGCCGAGGGCTGCACCGTAATTTATATTGCCGCAAACGGCGCGGCCCTTGGCTTTATTGCCCTGGCCGATACCCTGCGCCCCGACGCCCCCAAAACCGTGCAGGCGCTACACACAGCGGGGCTGCAAACCCTGCTGCTTACCGGCGACGGCCCAGAGGCCGCCCGCCACATGGCCGCCGCCGCTGGCATTGAGCGGGTGGTGGCAGGCTGCCTGCCCGAAACCAAGCTGGCCGCCATACAAAAAATGCAAAGCGAACAGCAATTTGTTTGCATGGTGGGCGACGGCATTAACGACGCCCCCGCCCTGAAAGCCGCCCAGGTGGGCGTTGCCATGGGCGGCATAGGCAGCGACCTTGCCATAGAGGCCGCCGACATTGCCCTTATTGGCGACGACATACGCCAGCTGCCCCACTTAATGGGGCTGGCCAAAAAAACCATGGGCACCATACACGGCAACATGGCGGCCTCCCTGCTGCTGAACTTTGTGGCCATTGCGCTTGCCATTGCCGGGGTTTTAAACCCTGTGCTGGGGGCGCTGGTGCACAACGCGGGCTCGGTGGCCGTTATTGTTCATTCATCAATGCTTTTGAAATGGAGGAAGAAGTAATGTCGGCAGTGTTTGCGGTTGTTGTTCTTTTGGTGGGGCTGGCCATTTTGGTGGCCGGGCTTTACTATTTAAACAAAGAAAAGGCGGATAAGGACTCGGTTAAAATTTATGGAATTATGGCCCTCATTGGGGCCGCCGTTGCCATTGGCAGCGGGGTATACCTGTTCGTGGGGCTGTAATACCGGTTTGCGGGGAACGCCGTTTCCCCGCCAAAAGAAAAGCGCCGCTTTTGCGGCGCTTTTCTTTTGGCAATGCTTTGCTTTGGCTCTGCCCTTGCCTTGGCTCTCCTTGCCTTGGCCCTGCCCTTGCCTTGGCCCTGCCCTTGCTTTGGCCCTGC
>JBKEBR010000417.1:0-14492 GCA_047973285.1 Oscillospiraceae bacterium
AAAAATGAAAAACGGCGTTATGATTTTGGCCAGCATGGTGTTTTTTGCCTGGGGCGAAATTCGCTTTATTCCGGTTATGCTGGGGCTTTCGGTGGTAGACTTTGTGTGCGGCAAAATGATGGAGCGCAACCGCGAAAACCAAAAGCTGCGCCTTGTGTTTATGCTGATAGGGGTACTCACCAACCTTTCGGTGCTCATCTTTTTTAAGTACACCAATTTTTTTGTGGCCAATATCAACACCCCGTTTGGGCTTGCCATACCAGACCCCAATATTATTCTGCCCATTGGGGTTTCCTTCAATTCCTTCCAGTCTATGTCTTACGCCATTGATGTGTACCGCGGCACCACCAAGGCGGAGAAAAAATATTACGATTACCTGTGCTACACCACCCTGTTCCCGCAAATTATTGCGGGCCCCATTGTGCGGTATGTAACGGTGGAAAAAGATTTGGACGACCACCAGCTTACCCGCGACAGCTTTTCTTTGGGAATGCGCCGGTTTTTGGTGGGGCTTGGCAAAAAGGTGCTGATTGCCAACAATGTGGGCCTATTGTGGAGCCAGGTCTCTGCCGGGCAGGCAGGCGAGGCCAGCGTGCTGCTGTACTGGCTGGGCATTATTGCCTACACCTTCCAAATTTATTTCGATTTTTCGGGCTATTCCGATATGGCCATTGGCCTTGCCCGGGTGTTTGGCCTCACCTTCGACGAAAACTTTGACGCCCCCTATGTGGCGCGCAGCATTACCGAGTTTTGGCGGCGCTGGCACATGACCTTGAGCGGCTGGTTCCGCGACTATGTGTATATTCCCCTTGGCGGCAACCGCAAGGGCAACGCCCGCCAGGTGTTCAATATTCTGGTGGTGTGGGCGCTTACCGGGCTGTGGCACGGGGCCTCTTGGAACTTTGTGTTGTGGGGCGTGTATTTTGCCGCCCTGCTCATTGTGGAAAAATTTGTGCTGTTCCGTTTCTGGAAAAAGGTGCCCGCCTTTTTCCAGCACCTGTACACCCTGCTGCTGGTGGTAGTCAGCTGGGTTATTTTCGCCTCCGACGATTTGGTGGGCCTTTCCCTTGGGGGGTACCTTAAAGGCATGTTTGGCCTTGGCGGCCTGCCCGCCTGGAACAGCCAGGCGGTGTTCTACCTGCTGCAATACCTGCTGGTGTTTTTGCTGGCCGCGTATTTTTCCACCGGGCATTTCAAAAAGCTGCTTGCCAAAACCAAGAAAAGCAAACGAAACTGGGTTTGGGGCTGCACGGTGGCCGGGTACCTTGTGGTGTTTATAGCCTGCATTGCCTTTATTGTAAACAGCAGCTACAACCCGTTCCTGTATTTCCGGTTTTAGAAAGGGGGAAGAGGTATGGAAAAACGTAAGAACAAGGTTTTCTTTTTTGTGTTTGCCGCTTTTTGGGTGGCGCTTATTTTGTGGAATTTTTTAACCCCTGTTAAAACTTTTTCCGAGCAGGAAAACCGAACCCTGGCCTCCTGGCCGGATTTTTCGGTGCCGGATTTGCTGGACGGCGACTATATGGACGGGGTGAATACCTTTTTCAACGACCAGTTTGCGGGCAAGGATATGTGGATTTCCATGCAAAGCCTGATGGAATACGGCCTTGGCAAACGGGAAAACAACGGCGTATACATTGGCAAGGGCGCGTTGCTGGGCGCCTTGCCAAAGGCCGACAAAGAAATTACCGAGGCCAATATAGCCGGGGTAAACGCCTTTGCCGCCCAGTATGGTATACCTACCTACATTATGCTGGTGCCGGGTTCTGCTTCGGTGCAGCCCGAAAACCTGCCCGCCTTTGCCGACCCATGGGATGAAGAGGGTTATATTGAAGGGGTAAACGGCCGGTTTGCGGCGGGGGTAACGGCGGTGCCGGTGTTCAATACCCTGCGCAGCCACAGCGGCGAATACATTTATTACCGCACCGACCACCACTGGACCACCTACGGCGCCTGGCTTGCCTACGGGCAGCTGGCCGCGCAAATGGGGCTGCCCGCCCTGCAACAGCAGGACTTTGAAATTACCACCCTTTCCACCAATTTTTTGGGGACCTACAACTCCAAAACCGGCTTTCCGCTGGTTGAAAAAGACACCATTGAGCTGTACCAAAACGGCACGGCCACAAGCTACGAGGTGTTCAACGGGCTGGCCACACAGGAATATTCTTCCATTTATTTTGAAGAGTTCCTTTCCCAAAAAGACAAATACTCCTATTTTTTGGGGCAGGTGCAGCCCTATGTTACCATTCATACGGCGGCCACCACCGGCAAAAAGCTGATTTTGTTCAAAGATTCCTACGCCCACTGCCTTACGCCCATGCTGCTGAACAGCTATAGTGAAATTCGCCTGGTGGACCTTCGCTATTTAAGCCTTGCCAATGTGGGTGAATTTTTGGGCGCGGAAAACTACGACGAAGCCCTTTTTCTATACAGCGCCGATGTGTTTGCCCACCAGGAAACCGCCGCAAAGCTGGCCTAGGCAGGCGGCCCGCGCTGCCGGGCGCACAGGCGCAAAAGTGCAATATGCAAAATAAATTCAAATAAAGCCAGAACCCCTGCCACGGCAGGGGTTCTGGCTTTTGGCAAACCTATAATCTTGCCGCAATTGGGCTGGCCCGCAAAAAGAAGAGGGGAAGGGCGTGCAGCCCTTCCCCTCTTCTTTTCATAAAAAAATCAAAAAACAGAATCAGTCTTCCTTTTTTTCTTTGCCGCCGGGCCGGGCCGCCACCGGCTGCAACAGAACATGGGTAACCTGCTCGGTGCGGGGGGGCAGTATGTAGGGCGGGTGCAGGGCGGCCACGCCGGGCAAGTCGCCCCCTACGCCGCACATGGCGCCCGCTACGTTTACCGTACAATACCCGGCATTTGGCAGGGTGTGCAGGTGGGTGGCCTTTTGCAGTGCCTCCTGGGTGTAGGGCCAGGCGCTGAAATAAAAGCCATTGCCTGAAAGGTCGGTAAAGCGCAGGGCGGTTTCCCCTTCACCGGCAAGGTACAGGCTGCGCACGTCGCTGCGGGTGCCGTTTTCCTGCGGGCGCATATAGCGGTGCTCAAGGCTTTCCAGGCTGCCTTCAAACAGGCCCAGCCGCGCGCCCGCTTTGCGGTCGCAATAGTTTTCATGGGGGCCGCGCCCATACCACTCTGCCCTTTGAAACAAGGGGCCAAGGCCCAGCTGCAGGCCCGCCCGCAGCATGGGCAGCCGTTTGGAAACGGTGGTGTGCCGTATTTCCAGCGAGCCGTCGCCGCGAATGGTGTACAGGGTGGTGGTTTGTTTGCACAGGGGGTGGCGCCAGTGAACCGTTACCTGTACCGCATTTTCAAGGCGTACGGCCCGTATGCGGGTAGGGTGGAATTTTGCCGCGCCGCGCACCCATTTAAAGTTTGGCAAAAACCGCGCCAGCAGCGGCACAAAGTTTGCGTAGCCGCGGTCGTTGTCGGTAAGGGCGCGGTGGTGGTTGGGCAGCAGGGGGGCCACCAGCAGGTTTTTGCCGTTTACAAGGTAGGCGGTAAGCCTGCCGCGGCAAAAGCGGCAGGTAAAGCCGGGGCCCGCCACCACAATGTCGCCGCCATGGTTTTCAAGGGCCGGGGCGGGCCCCTCAAAAAAGCGGGGCGGGGCGGCGGGCTGCAATACAAACTGGCTAAAGGCGGTTTCGTGCCCGGCTGCCGCCCAGGGGGTGCTTTCGGCCAGCAGCCAGGTAAAGGTAAGGGTTACTTCCTCGCCCTGCGGCAGTGGGGCTGGGGCTTTTAGGGAAAAGTCCGCCTCGCCGCCCGGCGGGGTGGCGGCGTACAGGGCGGGGTCAATTTCGCCCTGTTGCAGGGGGCGGCCATTTGCGGCAAATTGCCAGTGCAGGCAATACCCCGCCAAGGTGTGGAACATCTGCTTGTTGTGCGCCCGGTAGCGGCCATTGCCAAGCTGGCTTACCTGTAAGGGCTGATAGCCCTTTTTTACCTCGAAAGCGGCGGGGTGAGGGGTGCGGTCGGCGGCTACAATGCCGTTGGCGCAAAAGCAGCCGTTGCCGCCGGTGAGAGTTTTGGGCTTATAGCCGTTTTTGCGGTCGTATACTTCTTTAAAGTCATCGCCATACAGCCACTGGTCCCCTTCGGGGGTTTTGCGGCGAATGGCCTGGTCAACAAAGTCCCAAATAAAGCCGCCGCACAGGTTGGGGTATTTTTCAAAGGACTCCATCTATTCTTTAAAGTTGCCAAGGCTGTTTTCCATGCTGTGGGTATATTCGCAAAACAGCACCGGCATGGTTTGGTACAGGGCGGCGGGCACCGCCTTGTTGTCGTTGGTAAGGCTGTTGATAAGCCCTTTGGCGGCTTGCAGCGGCTGCATTTGGCCCAGCTTTTCCACCACGTCGGGGGTGGGGTACATGCGGCTGATCACGTCGCTGCTGGCGGGGGAGTGCTCCCCCTCATAATGGAAGGGGCGGGTGGCGTCCAGCGCCTCGGCGGCCTTTCGCATTTGGGCAAAGGTGCTGCCCCAGCCCGCCTCGTTGCCAAGGCTCCAAAAAAATACACAGGCATGGTTGCGGTCGCGCAGCACCATGCGCTGCATGCGGTCAACACAGGCGGCGGCCCAAACAGGGTTATCGCCGGGCAAAATGCGGCGCACCCCATGGGTTTCCACGTCGGCCTCGTCCATTACCAACAGGCCGTATTCGTCGCACAGCTCGTAAAACCGCGCATCGTTGGGGTAGTGGCTGGTGCGCACACTGTTAATGTTCAGCTGCTTCATCAGCCGTATGTCTTCTTCATAGCGGTATTCTGGCACGGCCCAGCCATGGTCGGGGTCGTAATCGTGCCGGTTCACCCCGCGTATCAGCAGCTTTTTACCGTTCAAAAACAATTCGTTGCCGCGTATGGCCACCTTTTTAAAGCCGAAGCGGAAGGCTTTAAAGGTGGTTTCTCCGTTGGCGGTAAGTGTTAGCAGCACGGTGTACAGGTGGGGGGTTTCATGGCTCCATTTTTTGGGGGCGGGCACGTTGGCACAAAATAGCAGGCGGTGGCTGCCCGTAACCACAACGCTTTCGCGGCCCAGCACAAGCCCGGTTTCGGCAAGGCGGGCCTCAGCCACAACCTCGGTGGGCTCGCCCCAGTTTTGCAAAAACAGCTCCAGCGTTGCGCTTGCGTTTTGCAGCTGGCCGTCAAATTCCGCCTTCATATAAAAATCCCGGATGCAGGCGGTGGGTTCGGCGTACAGGTACACGTCCCGGTACAGGCCCGCAAAGGTCCACATATCCTGGTTTTCCAAATAGGTGCCGTCGCTGAAGCGGTACACCTAGGCGGTCAACTGGTTTTCGCCGGGCTGCAACAGGGAGGTGGCGTCAAATTCATGGGGGGTCATGCTGCCCTGCGAGTACCCCAAAAAACGGCCGTTCAGGTATACCTCAAGGGCGGCCTTAGCCGCCCCGAAATGCAAAAAGACCCGGCGGCTTTCAAAATTGACGGGCAGGGTAAAATGGCGGCGGTACACCCCCATTTCCTGCAGGCCATGGCTTATTTGGGGAATGTGCTTTTTGCTGGTGCCAATGGCCTGCGGGTAAGAGTTGGCGTAGTAGCAGGGCCGGCCATAGCCCTGCAGCTCCCACACGCCGGGCACCTGAATGTTCCCCCAGGCGCTGTCGTCGAGGGTGGGGTTTTCCAGCCCTTCGGGAAAGGTGGCGGCGCCCTTATGCCAATAAAACTTCCAGCTGCCGTTCAAAAGCAGGCGGAAAGGCGGCGCCGTTTTTGCCATGGCGGCCTTTGCACTTTGGTAAACAGGGGCAAGGGCGTGCCCGTTTTCCTTGTTTATTTGTATAACGGCGGGGTTTTCCCACACCAGCGGCTTTTGGCTTTGATGCAAGGCTGCTCATCCTTTCGCGTTGCGGTTTTGGTGGCGGGCAATGGAATAAAGCACATAAAAACGAAGAGAATGTTATATGCCCCCGTTGCTTTTATTATAGCCCCCGCAAGGGGCCCCGTAAACAAAATTCTTTTGAACGGCAATGCGGCAAAAACAATGCATAGAAAAATTTACAATTTGCCGCTTTTGCTTGTGCCGGGCGGCCGGGAAATGCTATAATAATTTTGCTTTGTAAAAACTAAGAAAAATTTATGTTAAATTTCGAGTTAGCGCTTTGCGGCGGCAAGGTGCGCATTTTTTTGTTCAGCGCTGCTGAATGCTTCGAAAACCGGCAAACAGAAAGGAACGCGCAAATGTCGATAACCTTTGTAGAGTTTTTGGGGGAATTAACCACCAGTGTGCCGCTGCTGGTTACCGCTCTGCTTACCATTGCGGTTATTTTGGTAAACGGATGGACCGATGCCCCCAACGCCATAGCAACCTGCATTTCCACCCGCGCCATGGCCCCCAGAGCAGCCATTTTAATGGCGGCCTTCTTCAACTTTTTGGGCATTCTGGTAATGACAATGGTAAACAAAACGGTTGCCGAAACCATTTACAACATGGTAGATTTTGGCGACAATTCCCACGAGGCGTTGGTGGCCCTGTGCGCGGCCATGGTGGCCATTGTGGTGTGGGCTACGGCGGCCTGGTGGTTTGGCATTCCCACCAGCGAAAGCCACGCCCTTATTGCGGGCCTTTCGGGCGCGGCCATTGCCATGCACGGCGGCCTTGGGGGCATTAACGGCGCCGAATGGGCAAAGGTTTTGTACGGCCTTGTGCTTTCTACCCTGCTTGGGTTTGGCATGGGCTGGCTGGTGGTGAAAATTGTAGAGTTTATTTTTAAGGGTGTAGACAGGCGCAGAACCTCCGGCTTTTTCCAGGGCGCGCAGGTGGGCAGTGCCGCGGCCATGGCCTTTATGCACGGCGCGCAGGACGGGCAGAAGTTTATGGGGGTGTTTTTGCTGGGTGTGGCGCTTTCCAAGGGCCAAACCGGCGGCGGTGCGGTGGCCATTCCCTTTTGGCTTATTGTTCTTTGCTCGGTGGTAATGGGTCTTGGCACCTCTATTGGCGGCTACCGCATTATTAAGGCGGTTGGCATGGACATGGTAAAGCTGGAAAAATACCAAGGCTTTGCGGCCGACGCGGCGGCGGCGGGCTGCCTGCTTATTTCTTCGCTTACCGGCATTCCCGTAAGCACCACACACACCAAAACCACCGCCATTATGGGGGTGGGGGCCGCAAAGCGGCTGCGCTCGGTAAACTGGTCGGTGGTAAAAGAAATGGTGCTCACCTGGGTGCTCACCTTCCCCGGCTGCGGCATCATTGGCTTTTTAATGGCCAAGCTGTTTGTTTGGATTTTTTAATGGAGGCGCCCGGCGGCAGGCAAGCTGCCTTTGCCGGGGGCCAGGTGTTTTTAACGGTGTACGCAAAAGCAAACGTGGGCTGCCGCCCGGCAGCGAAAAATGGAAAGGTTGTGCTTTTTCAATGGCGAAAAAACAAAACAGTTATTACCAGGCATTTCAAACCCTTGTGGACTATTCCTGCAAAGCGGCGGAATATTTGCAGCTTTCCCTGAAAGACTTTAAACCCGAAACCCTGCAGGGGAAAATGCAGAGCCTGCACGAGATAGAGCACATGGCCGACGATGCCAAGCACCAGATGATGACCGAGCTTGCCGCCGAATTTGTAACCCCCATTGAGCGCGAGGACATTATTCAGCTGGCCCACGAGCTGGACGAGGTTACCGATAAAATTGAAGATGTTTTAATGCGCATTTACATGTACAACATCAAATCAATCCGCGCCGAGGCCCTGGCTTTTGCCGATGTAATTGTGCGCTGCTGCCAGGCGCTGCAAATTGCCGTAACCGAATTCCCGAATTTCCATAAGTCTACCCAGCTGCACAGCTGCATTGTGGATGTGAACACCATGGAGGAGGAGGGCGACGGCCTGTACATAAGCGCCATGCGCAACCTGTACACCGAGCCCGGCGTTGGCGCGGTGGAGGTGGTTGCCTGGAGCGAAACCTTTGACCGGCTGGAGGAATGCTGCGACTCTTGCGAGCATGTGGCCAACGTGCTGGAAAGCATTGTCATTAAAAACTCTTAAAAAAGCGCCGGGGCCTGCCGCAAAAGCGGGCCCCGGCTTTTATGTTCCGCCGGCATGGGGGCGGCGGGCGGTTTTGCATTTGACGCGGCGGGCGGTTTTGATTATAATTTGATAGGTGCGCCGCCCGGCGGCGGTGCCAAACCATAAACCAGAAAAAAAGAGAGCGGCCCGTTGCAGGCCGGTGGTTGGAAAGCCGGCACTGTGCAAAAGCCGTACAGGTGAAAGAATGGAAGAGCAAAAAAAGCAGAGAACCCCCCTGGTACAGGCCCTGATCAATTTTGTGAAGGGGTTTTTTATTGGCAGCTCCATGTCGGCCCCGGGGGTAAGCGGCGGCACCATGGCCATTATTCTTGGCATATACGACGAGCTTATTTCCAGCGTCAGCTCCTTTTTCAAGCACATGAAAAAAAGCCTGTGGGTGCTTGTGCCCACGGCCCTTGGCGGTATTATTGGCATTGTGCTGATTGCAAAGCCGCTGGAACTGCTGATTACCAATTTTAAATTCCCCATGCACTACCTGTTTATGGGCGCCATAGCGGGCAGCATTCCCATGATGTATGGCAAGGCAAAAGACAAAAAGGTGAGCCTTTCCACCTTTGTATACCTTGCCATAGGGCTTGTGATTGTGCTGGGCATTTGGCTGGGCATGGGCCTTTTGCCCGAAAATTTCTTCACCCTGGACGGCAACAACACCCTGCTTACCTACGCCGGGCTTTTACTTGCCGGGTTTGTAATTGCCGTTGCCCTTATTTTGCCGGGCATCAGCGGCTCTTCCATGCTGGTGGTGCTGGGCCTGTACGAGCCCATTATTGCCGCCATCAACGCCTTTGATGTTTTGTTTTTAATACCGCTTGCCGCAGGGGTTTTGCTGGGCGTGGCGCTTACCACCCGCTTTTTGGAAAACGCCATGGCAAAGCACAGCAAGGGCACCTATTTAATTATTCTTGGGTTTATGATTGGGGCGGTAATTCAAACCTTTCCCGGTATTCCCACCGGCTGGAACTGGCTTATCTGCCCTGTGCTTTTCCTTGTCGGCTTTTTTGTTATTAAATTTTTATGCAAGTTTGAAGATTGATACAGAAAAACAGAAAGCAGGCCCGCAGCAAATTCTGCTGCGGGCCTGCTTTCTGTTTAACAATAATGGATGGATTTTTGCCGCAAGGCCTTGCCGCAAAAGGCGGCGGCTTTTGCAGCGGGCCCAAAAATAAACAACACCCGCAGCCAAAGCTGCGGGTGTTTGCCTGTGAAAGTTTATTTGGTAAGCTCTTCCAGCTTGGCGTACACGGCGTCGTAATTCGGGTGCTGGCTTACCTCGGGCACATATTCGGCGTATACCACAGTGCCGAAATCGTCTGCAATAAAAATGGAGCGGGTAAGCAGGCCAAGCTCTTTTATATAGGTGCCGGTGGCCTTGCCAAAGCTGCGGTCTTTAAAGTCCGACAGGGTTTTTACGGCCTCTATGCCGTTGGCGCCGCACCAGCGGGCCTGGGCAAAGGGCAAATCCATGCTGACGGCATAAATGTGTACGCCGGGCAGCGAGGCCGCCTTGGCGTTAAAATTGCGCACCTCTAAATCGCACACCGAGGTGTCGAGGGAGGGCACCACCACAAAGGCCTTCAGGCCCTTCAAATCGGCGGAGGAAACGTTGTTCAGGTCGTTGTCGGCCAGGGTAAAGGAGGGCAGCTTGTCGCCAGCTTTCAGCGCGGTGCCTTCCAGGGTAACAGGGGAACCTTTAAAGGTTACAGACATGGTAAATCATCCTTTCTTGAAAAAAATGAAATCTATGATAAAGAATTGCTTTGCAAATTCAGCAAAAGCCGAATGGTATTCAGCTGCAACTCAAAGCTTTGGCGGGCTTTTTTGTTTTCGGTGTCCAAAATAAGGCCGCAGCTGAAAGAGAGAAGGGCGGCAATAACCACAAACCCCGCCACAATAAGGGTGGGGAACTGGTCTACCCGGCCGCTTTGTAAAAAGGTAATAAAAACCGGCACCGCAAAAACCCCGGCCAACAAAACCAGAAGAAGGCTGATAAGAGAGAAAAAGGGGAAGGGGCGGTAGTCTTTGTACAGCTTTAAAATGGTGAACAGCACCTTAAACCCGTCGGAAAAGGTGTTCAGCTTGGATTCGCTGCCCTCGGGTCTGTCCCGGTAGGTAACGGGAATAGAGGTGATGCTGAAATTTTTGTCCAGCGCATGAATGGTCATTTCGGTTTCAATTTCAAAGCCCTTGCTCAGCACCGGAAAGCTTTTGGTGAAAAGCGGGCTGAAAGCGCGGTACCCCGTCATAATATCGGCAATATTGCCCTTGAAAAAACCGTTTACCAGCCTGCGCACCAGCACGTTGCCGCTGTTGTGAAAGGGGCGTTTGTTCTCGGTGAAATAGGTGGAGGAAAGCCGGTCGCCCACCACCATATCAAAGCCACTTTCCAGCACGGCGCTGCACATGGCGGGGGCAAATTCTGCGGGGTAGGTGTCGTCGCCGTCCACCATCAAATAGCAGTCGGCCACAATATCCCGAAACATAGAGCGAATTACATTTCCCTTGCCCTGGCGCGCCTCTTTGCGCACAATGGCGCCCGCCCTTTGGGCAATGGCAAAGGTGTCGTCGGTAGAGTTGTTGTCGTACACATAAATATCCGCCTGGGGCAGGTGCTCCTTATAATTCGCAATAACCTTTTCAATGGTTTTGGCCTCGTTGTAGCACGGAATAAGAACGGCAATACTCATGGAATTTCCTCCGTTTCTGTTCCTTCAAATCATACCATATAAAAAGGGGGAAATCAAACCTTGGCAGGCGGCCTTACGGGGGCTTGCGCTTGCTTTTGCGCAGCCCGCCAAGGTGGCAAACACAAAATTTTTGTTGCCATGCCGGGGCCCGTCTAGTATTCTATAAATAAGGCGCCGGGCGGGGCAACCCTTTGCCCGCCCGGGCAGGAACCTTTCCATACAAACACTTTTAAAAGAGGGCCGGAATATGTCTAAAGAAATTCCTGTAATAGAGAGTAAGCTGCGCAGCTCTATGCTGCAAAGGGTGCCCAAAGAAATTTACGAGTGCAGCGGCATATCGGTGCTGGGCAAACGGATTAAATCGGTGCTGTTTTCCACAGATGTAAGCATTATTCGCAACACCAACGCCGACGCGGTAATTGCGGTGTACCCCTTTACCCCCCAGCCCATTATTACCAGGGCCGTAATGCTGGTGGCCGAAACCCCGGTTTTTTGCGGCGTGGGCGGCGGTGCTTGCCATAGAGGCCGAGCAGCAGGGCGCCGCCGGGGTGGTGCTGAATGCCCCCACGCCCAACAGCACGGTGGAAAAGGTGGCAAAGCATTTGGACATTCCCATTATTATTACCGTGGTGAACGAGCACACCAACTACAAAGAGCGCATTGCCGCCGGGGTATCTGCCTTTAACGTGGCGGCCGCAGGCAATACCGCCAAAATTGTGCGGGCCATTCGCGGCGAATACCCGAATTTCCCCATTATTGCCACCGGCGGCCCAACCCCCGAAAGCATTTTGGAAACGGTGAAGGCGGGGGCCAGCGCCGTTACCTGGACACCCCCCTCCAGCGCTGAAATTTTTGCGGATATTATGGCCGCCTACCGGAAAAATGAACCCCACCCGTAACAGTGTACCCTCCATAGCGGGCATAAAAAAGAGCCCTCCCACCCGGGAAGGCTTTTTTTGTGTGGGCAAACAAGCAGTGTGGCAGCAGCTTACAAAGGCTGCCATGCGGCGCCCTCGCCCAGGGCCTCGGCGTCCTGCTGCCTGTCGCGTTCGTTCAAACAGGGGCGGGTGCTGGCGGCGCTGATGCCCATGGTGGAAAGGTTGTGCAGCAGGGCGGAGGCGGCGGGGGTAAGAACATTGCCAATGCCCAGCGCCAGCAAAAGGGTATTGAACCCCACAATAAAGCGGAAGTTGGAATTGATGCGCCGCATAAGCCGCTGGCTTAAGCGCCGCAGGGTAACCAGTTGGGCAAGGTTTGAGGAGAGAAGGGTAATGTCGGCCACCTCGCGGGCAATGTCGGAGGAATCTTTCATGGAAACCGAAACATCCGCCGCGGCCAGGGCGGGGGAATCGTTAATGCCGTCTCCCACCATAATTACCTTTCGCCCTTCTTTCTTCAGGGCCTCCACAATAGCGGCCTTGTCTTGCGGCAAAATTTGGGCGTGGCAGCGGCTGATGCCCAGCTGGCGGCAAACAACCCTGGCGGCCGAGGCGCTGTCGCCGGTAAGCATAACCACCTCTTTTATGCCAAGCCCTTTCAGGGCGGCAATGGTTTCGGCCGCTTCGGGGCGGGCGGGGTCGGTAATGCAGATAAACCCGGCCACCTTGCCGTCTACCGCAAGGTAAATGGCGGAATCGCCCCCAAGTTCCTTTTCCATTATTTTTTTGTCTTCTTTGGAAAGCGGAATTTTTTCATCCTCAAATACAAAGTGGTAGCTGCCAATAATGGCGCGCTTTTGGTGAATGGTGGTGGCAATGCCGTGGGCCACAATGTACTCCACCTCGGTGTGCTCCTCCTCGTGGTGAAGGTTTTCCTCCTGCGCCTGGCGCACAATGGCGCGGGCCACGCTGTGGGGGAAATGCTCCTCCATACAGGCAGCCAGCCGCAGCACGTCGTTGCGGGGCAGGCCGTTCAGCGACACCACCTTGCTCACCCGGGGGCTTGCCACCGTTAAGGTGCCGGTTTTGTCGAACACAATGGTGTCAGCTTCGGCCATGGCTTCAAAAAATTTGCCGCCCTTTACAACAATTTGGTGGCCCGAGGCCTCCCGCATGGCCGAAATAACGGCAATGGGGGTGGCAAGCTTAATGGCACAGGAATAGTCTACCAGCAGCACCGAAAGGGCCTTGGTAAGGTTTTGGGTAAACACCAGCACCCCCAAAGACAGCAAAAAACTGAAGGGAACAATGCCGTCGGCTATGCGCTTGGCCTTGCCCTGAATGTTGGCCTTTAAATTTTCCGAACGGCCAATCATGTCCACAATTTGGCTGATGCGGGTGTTGCTCTCCAATGCCCGCACGGTTATTTGAAGGGTGCCGTCCTCTATGGCGGTGCCGGCAAATACCGAGTCGCCCGTTTTTTTGAATACGCCCAGGGGCTCGCCCGTCATGCTGGCTTCGTTAATAACCGCTTCGCCGCCGCAAATTTCCCCGTCTATGGGAATAACCGACCCGGCGTGCACAATGGCGGTGTCGCCAATTTTCAATTCCGCCATGGGTATTTTGCGCTGTGTGCCGCCCTGCTCTACCCAAATGGAATCGGCATTGATAACAAGGCTGCTGGTAAGCATGCTTTTGGTTTTTTGTATGGTGTAATTCTCCAGCAATTCCGAAATGCCCAGCAGCATAATAGAGGCGGCGGTGCTGAAGTTGCCCTGCACAATGGAGGCGCCCACCGCGGCGGCGTCCAGCACCTCCACGCCTATTTTCCCTTTTTTCAGGCAGGCGGCGCCACGCCGCCAAAAGCCGATGGCCCTAAACAGGGTAAAGGCGTAACGCAAAGGGGCGGGCAGCAAAAACCGGCGGAAGAGATGCCAGCCAACC
Source organism: Oscillospiraceae bacterium (assembly GCA_047973285.1). Classification (GTDB taxonomy): domain Bacteria; phylum Bacillota; class Clostridia; order Oscillospirales; family Ruminococcaceae; genus JAAYCI01. The sequence continues at coordinate 13,542 of JBKEBR010000417.1, forward strand.
GCACCGGCAAGCTGCCGCGCAAAGGCGGCGTCAATGCCGCTTTGTTCAAGCTGCTGTTCAGTGGCGGGCACCGGCACAAGCCCTGCCAGGCGCAGGTTTTGCACGGCGGCCAAAAGCTGCCCGCGCGCGCCTTCGCTGTAAAAAAGCAACAGGCTGCCGTTTTGGCAGCTTGCCTTTGCGGAATGCACATAGGGCAGCTGGGCCAGCTGTACTTCTATGGAGCTGCCCTGTGCCTTGCTGAACACAAAGCGCCCGCAGCGCAAGCGAATTCTTCCCGGAATATCGCTTGTAATGGTGTAATTCATACACAACCTCTTTCTTGTTGGCCCGGCTGCGCCAACGGGTTTGCAGGGCGGCAAACATCAAAATAACCTGTACCGCAAATGGGTACAGGTTATTCGAAACCCTTGCGGGAAAATTATGCGTTTGCCTTGCTTTGCGCCTTCTCGGCAGATTGCTGCTGTGCCTCGGCGTATACATCCTGTGCATCTTCTTTAATAGATTCATAGGCGGCCTTGGCGTCGTCCTTCAGTTCCATGCCTTTTGCAAGGGTGGAAACTGCGGCCTTGCGGGCGGTTTTGCTTTGCAGAATTTTCGGCACCACCAAACCGGCCAAAACACCCCCGGCAAATGCCCATACTTTTTTGTGCGCTAAAAACGAAAAAACACCCACAAAACCGCCTCCTTTATATCAGTAAATAATAAATACTGTATTTATTATACAGGCCTTTGAAAGCAAAATCAATGTAAAATATTGTGGAAAAACGCATTATTTTCTTTTGTAGCCGGTGTAAAAAGCCAACAGCATGCAAAAAACAGAGGCAAACGCCCAAAACCGGTGCTGCTTCATTGTGCTTTACCACTCCTTTTTTTGTATTTATTATACCACGGCGCGGTGGCAAAAGCGAGAATTTTCAGAGAGAAAATGTGCCCACAGCGGCAAAAAATACC
>JBKEBR010000418.1:0-2732 GCA_047973285.1 Oscillospiraceae bacterium
GGTTATGCCGCCGATATAGGGCGGCTTTCCAATGCGCTGCAAACCGCCTGGGATGAAGACAGCGGCTACTTCAGCTATACGCTGCACAATACCGACGGCACCCTAAAAGAATTTTTGCGCACCGAAGCCGGGGAAAATGCCAACAAAGGAATGGACGGAGTGATGGCCCTGGTGGGCGGCAGCTGCACCCCAAAACAAAAAAAAGCGCTTACCGGGCATATTTTCGGCCCGCAAGAGATGTTTACCCCTTACGGCATTACGGCGGTAGACCAAAGCGCCGGGTATTTCCGAGACAATGGCTATTGGAACGGCACCGTTTGGTTCAGCCACCAGTGGCTTTTATGGAAAAACATGCTGGACCTTGGCCTTGGCGAGCAGGCCTGGCAAATTGCCCGCACCGCGCTGGAAGCATGGCGAACCGAAACAGGCGCCACCCTGAACACCTTCGAGCTTTTGCAGGTTGCTACCGGCCGGGGCGGTTGGTTTCACCAGTTTGGCGGCCTTAGCGCCCCCATTCTGCTGTGGGCTTACAGTTATTTTGTGCCCGGCAACCTGAGCGCGGGGCTTGGCACCCGCCTGTGGGGCCCGGTTTTTGCCCCGGGCAACAGCGCCTGCAGCCTGCATGCGTGCACAGAGGATACCGGCGGGCAAAGCGTTCTCTGCGTTACCCTCTCCCCCTCTTCAAGCGGGTGGCGGGCAGCTATAAATGGCAAAGAGGTTCCCTGTATACAGCGTACCCAGGCGGCAATAGAACTTATGCTGCCGCCCGGCCAAAGCAACCTTGCCATACAACTGGCCCCCCGCCGACGCAGGCAAAACCCTGCGCGCTTATGATCGCCTCTTCACAGAGAGAAAACAGCATTTGCTGCACAAGAAGCGGCGCAAAAGGCACCGGCAAGCAAAAGGCCCAAAACCAGACATTGATTTTTATGGCGTGGTAAAACAACAGGCAAAGCCACCGCGTTATTTATGTGCCGCGCTTTTATAAAAACAGTCGCAACTACAAGGAGAAACACATGAAGGTACTGATGAACGCCGAATTGGTAGACAGAGAAAACGCCGTTGTAGACATTGAAGACAGGGGCTACCAGTTTGGCGATGGCATTTACGAGGCCATTCGTGTTTATAAGCAAAAAATGTTTACTTTTGACGAACATATTGCCCGGCTTTGGCGCAGTGCCGAAAAGCTGGAAATGCAACTCCCCTATTCCCCTGAAAAGCTGCGTTCGCTGCTGCAAAGCCTGCTGGAAGCAAATGAAATTGAAACCGGCGCCCTGTATTTGCAGTTTACCCGGGGCGTGCAGCGCCCCCGCGGCCATGTTTACCTGCCCACCGCCCGGTGCACCCTTACCACCATGGCGCAGCAGGCGCCCCGTTGGCTGGATAATTTTGAAAACGGCATTGCCGCCATTACCGCAGAGGACGACCGCTGGCTGCATTGCGACATAAAAACCCTGAACCTTTTGGGCAACATTATGGCCGCCACCAGGGCCAGCCGGGCGGGCGCGCAGGAGGCAATTTTCCACCGCGGCAGCATGGTAACCGAATGCTCTCATTCCAACGTGCATACTATAAAGGAAGGCGTTTTGCACACCCACCCCGCCAGCAACCTTATTTTGAACGGAATTACCCGGCAGGTAATTATAAGCATTGCCAAAAACAAGGGCATTCCCGTAAAAGAAGAAGCCTTTACGGTGGAAGAATTAAAAAACGCCGACGAGGTATTTATTTCCAGCATTATGGCCGAGGCAACACCGGTGGTAACCATTGACGGCACGCCGGTGGCAAATGGGAAAAGAGGCCCCCTAACGGCACAGCTGCAGCAATGCTTCAAGCAGGAAATAGAGCGGCGCTGCGAAATTGCGCTGGATTGACCGTTGAACCTTAATGCAAAGCTCGCTGAATTGGGCCGGCAAATGCGAGGCAGGCTGCTCTTTTATTTGGTAAAATATTCTTGAAAGAGAGGTTGTGCTGTGAACTGGCTGCAACAAATGAATGCTTCGCTGGCCTATATTGAACAAAACCTGGAGAAAACGGTGGATATTGCCGCCGCGGCAAGGCTCTGCTGCTGCTCGGCCTTGCAATTTCAAAGAATGTTTTCACTGGTTGCGAGCGTGCCGCTTTCCGAGTATATTCGCAACAGGCGCCTGGCCAAAGCCGCTTTTGCCCTGCAAAACAACCGCCAAAAGGTAATTGATGTCGCTTTGCTGTATGGGTACGAGTCTCCCACTGCGTTCAACCGCGCCTTCCAAAAGTTCCACGGGGCCACCCCTAGCGCCGCCCGAAACAGCAGCATTCCGTTAAAAGCCTACCCGCCTATCTCCTTTCAAATAACAATTAAAGGAGCCATTGCCATGAACTACCGCATTCACCAGCAAGAAAGCTTTCGCGCCATTGGGCTGAAGCTTGAAACCACCGTAGAAAATGAACAGAACCTAACCGATATTCCGAATTTTTGGGAAATTGCCCGCCAAAACGGAAATTTCGCTCGCCTGGAAGCACTTTTGGAAAACCACGGTGCAAGCCGAAGCGCCCCGCAGGGCATTTTGGGCCTTTGCGCCATGAACGGGCAGGGTTCAAAGTTTCATTACTACATTGCCGCCGCCGTGCCCGGCCCAGCCCCCGGGGGCTTTACAGAAATAACGGTTCCCGCCACAACCTACGCCGTATTTGAATGCACCGGCCCTTTGCCCGGCTCCATTCAAACACTTACCGGCCGCATTTACGGCGAA
>JBKEBR010000419.1:0-5526 GCA_047973285.1 Oscillospiraceae bacterium
AGAATAAGACGGCAGGGGAAAGCGGCCTGAAAGGAAAGCCCTGCAAAAAGTGTATTTATAAAGAATACACTTATGCGGGTTGCCCTACAAAAGGCACGGCGTGCCCCACGGCTTATGGCGGCAGGCAGGGCAGGGCCCGGCAAAAAAGCAAGGAGGACACATTCATGAAAAAAGGTATCAGCATTTTGGCTGCTGCAAGCCTGCTGTTTTCGCTGGCGGCCTGCGGCGGGGCGGCTTCCAGCTCGGCGGCAGCGTCGGCCCCGGCGGCCTCTGGCTCGGCCAGCGCAAGCACCGAAAGCGTACGCATTGGGGTAATTTCCCCCAACACCGGCAACCTGGCGGCCTACGGTGAAGCGGTAACCAACGGCATTAAACTGGCAATTGAAGAAATTAATGCCGCGGGCGGCGTTTTGGGCGGCCGTTCGCTAGAGGTGGTAGACTACCTCGACGACAAGGGCGACTCCAGCGAAGGCGCCAACGCCTTCAACAAGCTTACCTCCGAAGGCGTAAGCGCCATCATCGGCTCGGTAACCTCGGGCGTAACCGCGGGCCTTGCCACCCTGGCCGACGAGCAGGGCATGCTGCTGCTTACCCCCACCGCCACCGCAGACACCGTAACCGAGGGCTTCCCCTCCGTGTTCCGCGCCTGCTTCCGCGACTCTTACCAGGGCGAAATGGTGGCCAAATTTGCCGCTGAAGAGCTGGGCGTTACAAAGGTTGGCGTGCTGTATGCCTCCGGCGACGCTTACTCGGCCGGCTTGTATGAAGCCTTCAAAAATGCCGCCGAAACCTACGGCCTTGAAATTGTGGGCACCGAGAGCTCTTCCTCTACCGACGACACCGACTTCAACGCACAGCTTACCAACCTTGCCAGCAGCGGCGCAGAGCTTATTTTTGCCCCCTACTACTACAGCGCGGTTGGCCCCTACATTGTGCCCCAGGCACGTGCGGCCGGCTTTGAAGGCTACCTGATTGGTGCCGACGGCTGGGACGGCACCATTGGCACCATGGTAGAAGACAAAACCCTGTACAACGACACCTTCTTCACCAACCACTACGCAGCCGACGACCCAAGCGAAAAGGTACAGGCCTTTGTAACGGCTTACAGCGACGAGTTCGGCGCCGACAGCCTGAACGCCCTTGCCGCCCTTGCGTACGACTCGGTGTACATGCTGGCCCAGGCCATTGACGCCGCGGGCAGCGACGCAACCGCCGACATTGTAACCGCCATGACCGGCATGTCCTTCGAAGGCGTAACCGGCTCGTTTACGCTGGACGACACCAACACCCCGGCAAAATCGGTTGCCATCATCGAGTTCAAAGACGGCGCGGCCCTCTGGAATTCCACCATCGGCGGCAACGCGTAAGCGCGGCAGCCACAGTTAAAAAACAATACAGGCAGCACAGGGGTGAAACATACGTTGCGCCCCTGTGTTGTATTTGGGGCAAAACGTTTGGGGCGGCAAAGCCCCCGCCGCACAATAACCCCGCCGCGCGGCGGCGGGCTGCTGCGCAAAAAAGCGGCGCTGCGCCGCTTGCGGCGGGGCTGGCTGCCCGGCACCCGGCAAGGCGCCGCCCTGCTTTACAAAAGCACCGGCCAACGCTGCCGGCAGGCGCCGCGGTTTTTGCTTTTGGCCGCGGGGCCGCCGCACACCGGGCGGCCGGTGTGGCGGCTGCGGGTATTTTTCGGCCCGGCCCGCCGTTTGCCCTGGCCGCGGGGCCGTTTTACAGTTTTTGCTTTCAGCGCGCGGCAAAAAGGCGCCCGCGGGCGGGCCCTGCGCCACAGGGCGGCAATACCGGCTTTGCCCGCGGAAGCTTTTTTGCAGGCGCAAAGTACTCTTACAGGATAGGACTGGTAAAATGAGTGGCATTATGCTGTTTTTACAACAGGTTATCAATGGGCTGCGCGTTGGCAGCGTGTATGCGCTGATAGCGCTTGGCTACACAATGGTGTACGGCATTATCCGGCTTATAAACTTCGCGCACGGCGACTTTATTATGGTGGGCGGCTACACCCTGGTGTTCACCATTCCCCTTATGACGGCCATTGGCATGCCCGCCTGGACGGCGGTGTTTATTGCCCTTGCCGCCTGCGCGCTGGTGGGCGTTTGCGTGGAGCTGCTGGCCTACCGGCCGGTGCGCGCCAAGGGCACCAACATGAGCGCCCTGATTACCGCCATTGCCATGAGCCTGTTTTTGGAAAACCTGGCACAAACCCTGTTTGGGGCAAACCCAAAGCAGGTGAAAACAATTTTTTCGCTGCCCAAGGTGGCCGGTTTTGACGGCAACACCCTGCTTACCATTGCCATTGGCCTTGTGGTAATGCTGGCGCTGCATTTGTTTGTGCAAAAAACAAGGCTGGGCCAGTCGATGCGGGCCGTGTCGGAGGACAAGCAGGCCTCGGTGCTGATGGGCATCAACGTAAACCGCACCATTGTAATAACCTTTGCCATTGGGGCGGGCCTTGCGGCGGTGGCCTCGCTTATGTATACGGCGCAGTACAACCAGGTAACCACCACCATGGGCTCTATGCTGGGGCTTAAGGCCTTTGTGGCCGCGGTGCTGGGGCATTGGCAGCATACCCGGCGCCATGCTGGGCGGCATTGTTATTGGCCTGGTGGAAAGCCTTTCCAAGTCTTACATTGGGGTAATTACAGGCGGCGTTATCACCTCCGCCTTTTCAGACGCCATTGTGTTTGCCATTCTCATTGTGGTGCTGCTGGTAAAGCCAACCGGCATTCTGGGCGTAAAATCCGGCGAGAAAGTGTAGGTGCAAAAAAAATGGGAATTCCTAAAGACAAATTCAGAGGAAGCCTTTTGAACCTCGCCGTGCTTGTGGGTATTTTTGCAGTTGTGCTGCTGCTGCGGGTGTTTGGCCTGTTGGACAACTACATTCAAAATATTTTTGTGCAGTGCTGCTTTGCCGTGGTTATGGCGGCCAGCCTGAACATTGCCACCGGCTTTCTGGGGCAAATTGCCCTGGGGCACGCGGGCTTTATGGCGGTGAGGGCCTATACCTCGGCCCTGGTTACCAAGGCGCTTACCGGCGCCGGTATTTTGGCGGGGGGCAGCACGGTGGAAAACATTCTGCTGTTCTGCATTGGCGTAAGCTGCGCCGCCGTTTTGGCGGGGCTGTTCGGGGCTATGGTGGGCATACCCGCCCTGCGCCTGCGGGGCGATTACCTTGCCATTATTACCCTGGGCTTTGGCGAAATTATTCGCGTTATTATTCAAAACCTGCCCTTTGCAGGCGGCAAGGGCCTGGCCGAGGGCCAGGCGGGCCAAGCCCTGATTGGGGTTAAAAGCCTGGTTACCATGCCCATTGCCTTTGTGGTAATGGTGCTTTCGCTGGCGGTGCTGTTCTGCTTTGTGCGCAGCAAGTACGGCCGCGCCATTATGGCCATACGCGAGGACGACATTGCCAGCGAGGCCTCGGGCCTGAACAACACCTACTATAAGGTGCTGGCCTTTACGGTGGCGGCGCTGTTTGCGGGGGTGGCGGGGGCCTTGTTTGCCCACCGCGGCCTTGCCACCATTGCCCCCGGCGACTTTACCTTTTTAAAATCTACCGAATATGTAATTATGGTGGTTATGGGGGGCATGGGCTCGCTTACCGGCTCGGTAATAGCCGCCGTTACCCTTACCGTGCTGCCCGAGGCGCTGCGGGCCTTTTCGCAGTACCGCATGCTGGTGTCAGCGTGGTGCTGGTATTGATGATGATTTTCCGCCCCATTGGGCTGTGCGGCCGGTACGAGTTTTCCCTCTACCGCTTTTTGCGCGATTTGCCCAAAAATTTGCCGCTGCTGCCCGGCCGCCTTGCGGCCCTTGGGGGCGAAATGCTGGCCTCGGCCAAAAACACCCCGGCACGCATCAAGGGCTTTTTTGCCGCGCGGCGCGAGGATGATGAGGAAGAAGAGGAAGAGGATGAAATACGGGAGGAGGTGCCGCAATGAGTGAAAAGGCAACGGCCATGAAAACCGAGCACCTTGGCATAAGCTTTGGCGGCCTGAAAGCGGTGGAGGGCTTTGACCTTACGCTGAACGAGGGCGAGCTTGTGGGGCTTATTGGCCCCAACGGCGCGGGCAAAACCACCGTGTTCAACCTGCTTACCGGGGTGTATACCCCCACCGAGGGGCTTATTTACCTGAACGGCAGCCAGATAAACGGCAAAAAAACCCACCAGGTGGTGGGGGCGGGGGTGGCCCGCACCTTCCAGAACATTCGGCTGTTTAAAACCCTTTCGGTGCTGGACAATGCAAAAATTGCCTTCACCAAAGACATTCGGTACGGCCTGTTTGGGGCGGTTTTCCACACCCGCGCCTACTGGCGCGAAGAGGCCGAAATAGACAAAAAGGCGCGGGAGCTGCTGGCCCTGTTCCATTTGGAGGACAAGGCCGATGCCATGGCGGCCAATTTGCCCTACGGCCAGCAGCGCAAGCTGGAAATTGCCCGCGCCCTTGCCACCAACATGAAGGTGCTGCTGCTGGACGAGCCCGCGGCGGGCATGAACCCCACCGAAACCGCCGAGCTTTTGGAGTGCATTAACCTGATACGCCAGCGGTACAACATTGCCATTTTGCTGATAGAGCACGACATGAGCCTGGTGATGAACATTTGCGAGCGCATTATTGTAATTGACTACGGCGAAACCATTGCGGCGGGCCTGCCCGAAGAAATTGCCAAAAATCCAAAAGTAATTGCGGCCTATCTTGGCGCATAGGGGGGAGCACAATGCTTTCGGTAAAAAACCTGCATGTATCCTATGGGGGCATTCACGCCATCAAGGGCATCAGCTTTACGGTGAACGATGGCGAAATTGTTTCGCTTATTGGGGCCAACGGCGCGGGCAAAACCACCAGCCTGCACACCATTACCGGCCTGAAAGCCGCCACCAAGGGTAAAATTAGCTACAACGGCACCAACCTGCGCACCATAGAGCCAAGCAAAATTATTACCCTGGGCATGGCGCATGTGCCGGAGGGCCGCCATGTGTTCAGCCGCATGACGGTGGAGGAAAACCTGCGCATGGGCGGCATAACCTGCAAAGACAAAGCAAAAAAGCAGGAAAACATTGAAAAGGTGTTTGGGCGGTTTCCCCGCTTGAAAGAGCGCTACCGCCAGCTGGCGGGCACCCTTTCGGGGGGCGAGCAGCAAATGCTGGCCATTGGCCGGGCGCTGATGAACGACCCCAAAATTGTACTGCTGGACGAGCCCTCGATGGGGCTTTCGCCCCTGCTGGTGCGGGAGGTGTTCGACATTATAGGCGAGCTGCATGCCACCGGCATTACCGTGCTGCTGGTAGAGCAAAACGCAAAAATGGCCCTTTCCATTGCAGACAGGGCCTACGTGCTGGAAACAGGCACCATTTCCATGCAGGGCAAGGCCAAAGACCTGCTGGAGGACGACAGGGTGCGCAAAGCCTACCTGGGGGCGTAAAATATGGAAAAAACACATATCGACCATTATGTAATTACCATTGCGCGGGGCTTTGGCACCGGCGGCAAAAAAATAGGGCAGCACCTTTCC
>JBKEBR010000420.1:0-1807 GCA_047973285.1 Oscillospiraceae bacterium
CATTTTGGTGGCCGGGCTTTACTATTTAAACAAAGAAAAGGCGGATAAGGACTCGGTTAAATTTTATGGAATTATGGCCCTTATTGGGGCCGTCGTTGCCCGTGGCAGCGGGGTGTAGCTGTTGGTGGGGCTGTACTGCCGGTTTGCGGGGAACGCCGTTTCCCCGCATCATTGCCCAAAGAAAAGCGCCGCATATGCGGCGCTTTTCTTTGGGCAATGCTTTGCTTTGGCCCTGCCCTTACTCTGGCCCTGCCCTTGCCTTGGCCCTGCCCTTGCCTTGGCCCTGCCTTTGCCTTGCTTCTACCCTTGCCTTGGCCTGCTGTTTTTGCTCTAAATTTTCACATCGGCCTGTTTCCCTTTCTTATCAGCCCACTCCACCTCTTCTTTCCAAGCCCTCCCGGCTAGGGCCCGGCTTTGCCGCTCCTTCTCCCACCAAATAACCCCTCAAAAAGAGGGCCGCCCCTTTCCCCGGCAAAAATCAGCGCATACCCAATCCCGCCCGGCTGCCCTTCACTTGCCGCCCCGGTTTTTCTCCGCCCGCCTTGGCCGCCCTGAAATGGGGCGGCTTTTTTGCCGCACTTTTAAAGCCCGCCCCGCTTATTTCAAAATTTGAAACGGCCTTTCCCCGGCTTTTAAACCCGGCCCCCCAAAAAACAGGCCTGGCAAGCCCGCCGCCCCAAAGGCTTTGTGGCACCGCCTGCCTTGCGGCATACTTCGCCGGTTTGTGGCAAATGCACCGCTCCGCAGGGGGCTTTTCCCGCTGGAAAAGCACGGGCTTTCCCCCGCGGGCGGCCCCACACAGGGCCTAACATGTAAAATTCCCCTCTTTTTGCTGTAATTTTGCAAAAAACCGGCAAGCTGCCCGTTTTTTCGTACATCTTCTTTGTATAATAAAGATAAAATGTTTTCACATATCGCACACAAACCCGTCGAAACGTGTTACTATTTTATCGGTAAATTCCCGCCTCTTTTTTTGTGTGCTACAAATTCAGAAAGAAGGCCTGTTATGAGCCAGTACCCCGCCCATATCCGTGTAGGCGCCAATGGGGAAGAACATGTTCAGCCCAATACCGCCCACTGCCGAACCGTTGCGGCGTATGCGGCGGCCACCCTAAGCGGGGTGGGCCTTGCCTCTGCCGGCCGGCTTGCGGGCCTTGTACACGACGCGGGCAAGTTTACCGCCGCCTTCACCGCCTATATTGAAAAGGCGGCCCGAAAGCAAAACCCCAAAAAGGGCAGCGTAAACCACACCTTCGCGGGGGTTCGGCTTTTGTTCGAGCGCTGCTATACGCCGCAACAGCCCTCGCTGCGCAACATGGCCTGCGAAATACTGGCCTTTGCCGCCGGGGCGCACCACGGCCTTTTCAACTGTGTGAATGAAGATGGGCACAGCGGCTTCGAGCACCGCCTTGCGGCAGAGGGCACCGGCTACGAGGAAGCCCGCCAAAACTTTTTTGCCCTGTGCGCCGCCCCCGCCGAAATAGACGCTTTGTTTGAAGAGGCGGTGGCCGAACTGACCACCGTTTTTGAGAAATACAAAACCGCCGTTTTAACACAGCCAGAGACTAAGTTTTTTGATTCGCTGCTGTGCCGCCTTGTGCTGTCGGCGGTCATTGACGCCGACCGGCGGGACACCGCCGAGTTTACGTACAACACCGCCTTTGCGAAACCGCCGGAAAACCGAAAGCCCCTGTGGGCGGCGCTGCTGGCCAATGTGGAGGCCCACCTCGCCACCAAGGGCAGCGAGCGGCCCATCGATGCCGTGCGCGCGGAAATTTCGCAGCAGTGCGGCACTTTTCCCGCCAAG
>JBKEBR010000421.1:0-3684 GCA_047973285.1 Oscillospiraceae bacterium
CCAGCCAACAAAGCTTTCCAGCCCGCTATTTGCCACCGCTTCGGGCAAGCTGCCGCTTGCATTTTGCAGGGCCGTGTACACCACATTGCCGTACAAAACCGGCATTGTTTTTTGGGCCGCGCCCTCAACTGTTCCGCCCATGGCGTTCAGCGTAAGCGTTACATTGGTTCTGCCATACAGCATATACAAACCAGCTTTTGTATTTGCCGCAATATTGGTTGCGGGGTCTGCTTGGTTCATTGCCAGCTCGTTATACAGGTTGGTGGTGCCGGTATATTGCGCGTAATTGTAGTAAGCCGCCGAGGTTTTGCTTTTCAAGTCGTACCCCGGCTGCGCGTAATAAGAATCCCACCGGTACACAGTGCCGTTATACCGTATGTACTCGGGCGGCTCGTCGGGGCAGGCCGGGCAGGGAAAACTGTTGTGGGTCAAAATAACCACAGTTGCCCCGCTGGACGCAATGGCTGCTGTGTCATCGTTCCTCATCGAAACATCTGTCTGCCGCGACATATCCCGCGCATTTGCCGCACTCATCCATATTGCCTTCATGGCAATGGTGCGTGTGGCGGGGTTTTGGTAGCCCTTGGGTATCATCCATTCAGAATACATGGAAACAGCCGAGTGGGGGGTTTCGGTGCTGTTTGTTACGTTGTCGCTGCCCGAAATCTGCCATCCGTCTATAACGGTGTTGTCTGTGGTAATTACCTCAATATCCAGCGGGAACCTGCCCACTATCTGCTGCTCGTATTTGCCGGTGAAGGTATAGCTGGCCAGGTAATAATTCTGGCCGTTCTTCTCAATTCGGGCAAGGCCGGCGGCCTTGTCCAAATTCATGGCAAGGGTAAACACCATGCGGCTGTAATATACGTTAATTACCGTGGTGCCGTTGCCGTTTACCGTGGCGGCAGGGCCAAATTTGTATTTGGAATATTTGAGCGGCTTGTTTGTGTTGTTGCCTACGGTGCTGTATTTCCCTTCCGCCAGCGCCTTTACGTCGGCTTCGGAAAGCGCCTGCCCGGCCACCAGCGTGCTTTGGCTTTGTGTTACGGCCACCGTGGCCGAATAGGTATAGTTGGCGGTGTTCCGGCCGGGGTCGCCCGCAAAGTTGGCTTTTTCGTGCCAGTAAACAATGGAATAGGCCACCTTTACCGGCTGCCAAATGGCATGAAGAATAAGGGTGTCCTCCACCGGGGCGGCAAAGTTGTATTCTTTGCCTGCCTTTTCTGTGTAATTGGCAGAAGCTTCCCTGCTCCAGAAAGAAAATTGGTAGCCGGCGCGTGTGGGCGGCGTTGGCGCTGAAACAGGGGAGCCCTGCATTACCAAAGCGTACCCCACAGAGGTTCCGCCGCCTGTTTCAAAAAAAACATAGAGGGAATTGCTGAATTTGGGCACCAGTGTAATGTTGCTGTATACGGGGGCGCTTGCAAAATCGTACGCCGTTTCGGCGGCGTTTTCTATGTACCAAAACTGGAATTTTTTGCCGCTGTCGGAAGAGGTGGGGTTGGGCGCGGGGTAGCTGGCAAAGCCGCCGTCGTCAACATTTTGCGTTAAATACACCTCGCCCGCTTCATTTTTAAAGCTAACCACATGCTGGCTGGAAAAAACCGCGTGCAGGTCCAGGCTGCCGGTAATGGGGGTTGCAAAGTCAAAGGGGGTATTGCCGCCGGCATCAAGAAACCAGCCGCTGAAAGAGGTTTTGCCCGCAGGCGGCTCGGGGGTGGCGGCCGGGGCGCTTGCGGGCTGGCCGTTTGCAACGTCTTGGGTTAAAAACACGCTGCCGTCTGCGTTGTAAAAGGTTACGCGGTAGACAGCGGGGCCGTTTTGCGCAAAAAGCGCTGCCTGCGGCGCCTGTGCGGTATTTGCCGCCGCCAAAGAGGCCCCGGCTGGGGCTGCTGTTTGCTTTGCCCGCTGTGCGGTGGCGTTTGCCGAAACACCCGCCATAGCGGCGCTTGGCGCGGCGGTGGTTTGCAGGCGAGGGCCATCATTTGCCCACGCGGTGGCAATGCCGCCAAAAACCGTGGCGGCGCACAAAAGCAAGGCAAGCGCCAAAGTAACCTTGCTTTTTAAAGAACCCCTTTTATTATTTCTCTTCGGGGCGCTCTCCGTTTTTTGCCGGTTTTTGGTATCTTTCATAGTTTGTCTCTTTCCACATCATTTACAGTGAAATGTTCCGAATTTCCTTTGCACGGTATAATTGTATTTATTTTAGCATAATTGCCGGCCTATTTATAGGTGTTTATTGGAATTGGCCCACTTCCCCACACTCTATAGTTTGCCATATCCCTGTTTCACCCTCACATTGCGTGCGCCGCGCTGCGGCAGCGGTATTGCGGCGCACAGCCAACCCCAAAAGGGCCACGCCCGGCACGCTGCAAAAGGCCGGGCCGCCATCGCCATAAAATTCCAAAGCAATTATACTGCAAAAAAGAAAGCGTTGCCAGCGAAGGGCTGCCCAGTTCCCACAAAAATAAGTTCGGCGCCAATAGCCACAGGGGGTATGGAAAGGCCCGGTGTTTATGCCGCTTGCGGCCACGGGCAACGGTTGCCCGGCAAACTGCCGCCACGCTTAAACCGGTATGCCATTCACACAGGAATATAAATTGACATTGCCTGCGTAACTGATATAATGGGTTAGACATTGCTAACCGTAATTTGCAAAGGGGGAGCCTATGACGCAGCAGCTGGAATATGACCGGGCGGGCAGCCCATGCCTTCCCCTGCCGCCAGGCGCACAAACACCGGCCTTCCTTGCGGGAAATTCCGCAGCCGGCTTTTTTGATTGCATGGACATACAGAATTTCAAGCTGTCTGTGTGCCGCTTTACACCGCCTGAGGATATGACCCTGCACGAGTGTATGCCGGAAACGGATATTTTCAGATTGTCCTTCTGCCTTGGCGGCAATATGGGCTTTTCCTTCGCAGAGGTTCCCGGAAAGCTGCTGTCGGTTGAACGGGGCGAAAGCTGTGCCATAACCGGTGGCACCGCCCGGTGCGTCAGTGAATATGAGGGAGGAAAAGAGTATTACGGGCTTGGGGTATCTTTCGAGCCGCGTTTTTTGCGGGGGGTGGCGGAGTGCCTGCAATGCGAAAATGCCCTTAACGACAGCCGCCGTATGGCGAATGGGTTAAAGCGGTACGCCGTTACCCCGCATGTCAGCAGCATTCTGTCGCAAATAGCAGGCAGCAAAATGTGCGGGCAATTGAAAGCGCTGTACCTGGAGGGCACACTGCTTGAGCTGATTGCGGTATATTTGGATGAGGTGGTTTGCCAGCGCGGCAAAAACACCTCTGTGCTGCCGTTATCCAAAGAGGATATGGCGGCGCTTGCGCGGGCCAAAGAAATACTGGACAAAAATTATGTTCACCCCCTTACCCTTGCGCAGCTTTCGCAAAAGGTTTATTTGAACGCATACAAGCTGAAGGCGGGCTTTAAGCAGCTTTTTGGGCACACTGTTTACGGCTATGTTTTGGAAAAGCGTATGGAGCTGGCCTATTTGTTGTTGGCGCAGCGCAGGTTCAGGGTTGGTGATGTTGCGGGCATGGTGGGCTATGCCAACACCAGCCATTTTATTGCGGCCTTCAGCAAAAAGTACGGCGTTACGCCGGGCGAGCTGGGCAGAAATACACCATGAAAACAGACGATAAAAAACGCCCGCCGTATTTACGGCGGGCGTTTTTTATCCC
>JBKEBR010000422.1:0-1933 GCA_047973285.1 Oscillospiraceae bacterium
GGCAATTTTACAGCGCCGCAGCGATTTTTTTTATTTCCCGCTTGTGCAGCGTGGTAATTTTTTGGGCTTTTGGGCAGTTTTTTTTTGACTTCGACCGAGCCCGGTGATGCAAAGTACCCGGCAGGCGGCGGTTTTGGCGGCACCGCGCCTGCAATTTTCTTTTGGTGTCCCATTGCGACCCCCAGCGCAATGTTGATGCGTTTGTTCCGAAGCAGGTGGTGCTGCTTCGGAACTTTTTTAACAAAAAAGAACGGGCGGCCCTACAGGCTGCCCGTTCTTTTTCTTTTTAATTTTGCGGGGCCGCCCCCCTGCGGGTTCGCCCTTTTACCGCCCCTGTGCCATGTACGGCACCGTGCTGCCGCCGTTTGGCATTGTGTATACCAATTTGCCCGCAAGGCTGAGGGCCGCCTGCAGCTTTGCCGCCGACGAGTATACCTCTATGCCCATGCCGTCAATTTCTTCTGCGGGAATTTGGGTAAGCAGCAATACCCGCCCGCAGCGGCGGATGGCCTCGATGCTGGCATAAAAAATGTAACCGGCAATGCTGAAATCTGCCCGCAGGGCTTCATCCAGCCTGTTTTGGCGCAGGGGAACAATCCAATCGAAAAAGTCGGGCGCGCCGCCCCCCTCTTCGCAGCTGGCCAGCCACACAAGGGTGCCCCCCTCTTTAAGGGCCTGGCAGGCATTGATGAGGGTTTTTACGCTTTGGTAGAGGTTTACGTCTTTGGGGTAGCCGCCGCAGCTGGCCACCACCACATCGGCCTTTTGCCGTATGGGCACCCCAAAATAATCGTTTACCATGGCGCAGCTGGCAAGCCAGCTGTCGTTCCAGTGGCCGCACACCAGGCGGCTGGGCCCCTTTTTGCCCGCAATAACGTTGATGCCGAAAACCGGGTTTACCATGGCGGCCGCTTCGGCCATATCCAGGTGCACCGGGTTTTCGCTGAGCTTGCCCTGGCCAATTTTGCTGCTGCTGCGGGGGTTTTGCTCATCCAGGCAGCGCAGGTGGTTTTGTATTACGGTGGTTTTTGCCGCCACCCCGGGCAGAATGCTTTTGCGCCCGCCACCGTAGCCGCTCATTAAATGGTGCACCGTGCCGCCAATTAAAATAACCTTGCGCCCCACCAGCAGCGGGTTTACCGCCACCTTTGTGCCAAAGCTGGTGGTGCCAAGAAAGGTGGTTTTCTCTTTGCTGTTGTGGTTTACCACCTGCACCCGGCCATAGGCCGTGCCCGAAACCCGCTGCAGCTCCGGGGCGGCAAGCGGCCGGTGGGTGCCCACCGCCACCAGCACCACAATATTCTGTGCCGGAATGCCAAGGGTATCCAGCAAATAGTCTACAAGGCAGCCGCACACAAGGTCTTGCCGCATCCAAAGGCGGGTTAAGTCGCTGATGATGATGGTGATTGCGTCGGCAGGGGTAACCAAACTGCGCAGGGGCGGGCTGCCCACTATCGCGTTTTCCAGCCCCTGCACCAGGGCTTGCTGCAAATTTTCAATGTCCGGCGGCGGGCTGCCCGCCAAAACCTGCACCCCGGCGGCGGCGCCAAGGTTTATTTTTATTTCTTGATTTCCATACAAAAATGTTGCGGTATTCATACTTTTCTCCAAAATTAAGGTTGGCCGCGGCGGCGTTGCCGCTTTGCCCACTGTGCCGCCCCTTTATATTTTTTGCAAGAGCGGTGCTGTATTTATAATAGCACCTTTCCGAAAAAATGGCACCCCTGCCCGCTTCAAGCAGCCGCTCTAAAAAGCATGGCCAACCCTGCGGTTTATTTTTTGGCAACTGTTGACTAACGCGAAAACAGTGCTATAATAATAGTAATATATCCTTGTAAGGAGCCAATATTGCTATGAGTACAATGCGGCACTCCCGACAGCGGAAGATGGTGCTGGAAGCGGTACAGCCTTTGCACACCCACCCCACGGCCGA
>JBKEBR010000423.1:0-3293 GCA_047973285.1 Oscillospiraceae bacterium
CAAAAGAGGGGCTCGTTTATTTGGTATAAAAGAAAGACCTAAGCGGAACTTAATTTCAATTGGTTTGACAAAATAGGGAAAAGCAGGATGCGATGTTTTTGGGGCCCATTTCAAAGTTCCCGCTTTATTCTTGCAGGCTGCCTTTTTCCATGGTTTTGGGGTGCACCAAAAGCGAGCAAACAACTGCCAATACCATAAGCGCCAGCGGGAACAGAGAAAACATGCTGCGGGCGGCCGCCCCGGGGTTTGTGCCGGGGTTTGTATTGTCTTGAAAGCCATAAATGGCGGCAACCAAAAAGAAAACAAGGCTGCGCATAAGCCCGGAAAAGCGAATAACAAACCCAATGGCAGATTGATAAATGGCTTCTCTGCGAAGGCCCGACTTCAAGGCGTCTTCATCTATAATAGCAGCATTCACAAGGTCCAAGGCGGAAATTACGCCCCCCAAACCAACGCCTATCAGCACACCGCATACAATAGCCGGAACAAGCTTTGTTACAAACATCATGGGTGCAAAGCTTACCATCAGCACCACTAAGGCGGCGCGCCAGGCCTTAATTACGCCTATTTTGCGGGCAAGCATGCTCCAGCCAAAAACAGCGGGAATGGCGGTAACAAATACGGAAGCCGTTAAAAAGGTTGCGTTGGAATCTGGCAATTCCAGCGCATATTTAATATAAAAGGGAATAACAGCCATAATCAGGCCATTGGCGGCCTGGTAGAAAAAGTTGGTGGCGCTTACTGCCCAGAAATTACGGTTTTTGCCCACAGCCTTTAAAGAATCCCACAATTTGGGCTGTTCAGTTTCCTGGAAGGCCAGGTTTTCATGGGTGCCCAAAGCTGAATACATAAAAATAGCAACCCCAACAACCGCCAAAATCAAAGCTACCTTTTGGTACCCAAGTGCTTTCACAAACATGGGGGTAAGCACCACACCCGCAATCATACCCACCAACGAAAAAATTTGCCGTGTGGCATTTGCGCGTGTGCGTTCTTTTACACTGGTAAACAATTCAGGCAGCAGCGAGTGGTAGTTGGTGGTTATTACCGTATTGGCCGTTTCGGTAAGCATAAGGGTAATGGTATAGTAAACAAGCAGCAGGCTTGGCCCCCCGGCATTGGCGGGCGGGTTGAAAAATAAAACCATAAACAGGCCAAACAGCGGTGCGCCTAGTACAAGCCAGGGCTTGCGGCGCCCAAACCGGGTTCTGGTTCTGTCAGACAAAAAGCCGCATAAGGGGTCGTTAACAGCATCCCATATTACAAAGAAAATGGTGCCAAGCGCAATCATGGAAAGGCTGAGCCCTGCTTTGTCATTGTAAAAATAGGTGCCCTGTGAAGTATACATATACCCCGGAATGGAATACCCCAACATGCCAAGTGCATAACGAAACCAGGACGTTTTTCGGGGGGCGCTTTGGTTGTTTTGCATATAGTCCTCCTTTTTTGCCGCAAGGGCAGAGTTATTGCTTCTGGTTCAAGGTGGAAAAATGATAGTACTCTCTTGAAAAAAGACGGTAATACAAAAAGGAAGGCAGCTTGGTTACATAAGGCTGTACATCGCCCACCACCTGGTGCTGTGTTTTGTGCGCAAGGCAAACCTGCTTTTTTGCCCGGCCAAAATGGCGGATTGCAACGGCCATATTGGCGGCGGGCAGGCCGTTTTCGGGTTTGTACCTTTCGCGGAAGGTTTTAGATACCTTTTGCGCCAGAGCAATCATTTTGGGGCAAAGTGTCATTACAAGCTGCTGCCGTACGGTTGTGGGGTTTTTTAACAAAAAATTCTGGGTGCAAAGCCCGGAAAAAGCGTGGTCGGTATGGCCATACAGGCCAATGGTATTGTCGAAGCAAATTACCGTATCGGGGTGCAGTTTGTTTATTGCTTCCTTCAATTCTGCCTGCAGCACTTCGGCGGGAATGGTGTTCAGGTATCTGTCCGGGTAATCTAAAATGGTAAGGGAATCGGCTTTTAAAATTCCTGCCACCGCTTTCAGCTCGGCAGCACGCTGTGGGCCAAGGTCTTTTTTTTCCACAAGGCCCCCTGTGGGCCCGTCTTCACCGTGTGTAAAGTAAAAAAGGTGAACCGTGGCGCCGCCTTTTTTCCATTTTGCAAGGCTGCCGGCCACCATAATTTCATCATCCGGGTGGGCGAAAACAGCCAAAATATTTTTTGGAACCACAAACCCCGCTTTTTTGCCTGTAAGCGGCACTTTCGTATTGTTTATTAGGCCAAACACTACGGCCCCCAAAATTGCGGCTAAAATGATAAAGCAGGCAATAATAGCAATGAAGTACAGCATAATGTTCTCCTTTTCCAGCATTTTGTTGTGATATGAAAATTTATGGCCAAATGGCTTTTTCTGTGCTTTCAAGGGTACAGGGCAGGTTGCCGGGCAACAGGCGAACAGGCCGGTTTGCCACATCCACCACCCGCAGGGGCAACGCGCCGGGCAGGCTATCGCCGCCGGAATTGGTTACCACCAGGGTAATTTCGGAGGGCGAGGCCTGTATGCTAATTTGCAAAAGGGTACATTGGCCCTTTTGGTAACCATAACTGGCGCCATCATCTGTAAAAAAGCTTTGGGAACAGGTACCCTCGGCCAGGGCAAATACTGTGCAGCTTAGCTCAAAGGCCTCTTTTGTGGAAAACCCTTGCACCGTCGCGTTGAAAGGCAAAACACTGCCGGCGCGCATAAAAACAGGGGCCGGGCGGTGTAAAGGGGCGGGGCACTCCACTATACTGCCGCCGGGGTAAAAACTGCCGTCCCAAAGGTTGTACCAGTTTGCCCCTTTGGGCAGGCGCACCTGCAAGGTGTGTACGCCTTGGTCAAACACGTTGGCAACCAGCATGTTGGGGCCAAGCATATAAAGGTCGCTCTCATATTCTTCTTCACCGGGGAAATAATAAAAAACGGGGCAAACAACAGGGGCATATTCGGTGTGGCTTTGGTATAAAAGGTGGTATAAGTATGGCAGCAGGCGGTAGCGCAGCACAATAAGGTTTCGTATGGTTTCGGTATATTCAGGAAACATCCACGCCTCGTTTACGCTCCCGTCGTCGTTCCAGGAATGGATGGAAAAGCGGGGCATAAAAATGCCGTGCTGTACCCAGCGCACAAAAAGCTCGGCCGTGGGTTTGGGGCCTGCAAAGCCACCCACATCGTGCCCAAAATTATAAATTCCGGAAAGGCTCATACCAATGCCCATTTTGTGGTTGTAGCGCAGGGTTTCCCAGCAGGTGTAATTGTCTCCGCTCCAGGTTTGCACATAACGCTGCATGCCAAGGCAGCCGG
>JBKEBR010000424.1:0-3088 GCA_047973285.1 Oscillospiraceae bacterium
AAAAAATGGGGGTTAATTTGCGCCTGTAGTTCGGCAATCTGCGCGTCGCGCAAGCTTATTTCATTTTTATAGACCTGGTTATACAGCACCTGTAAATGCTCCGACATGGAGTTGAACTGGCGGGCCAGCAACGCAACCTCATCTTTGCCCTTGGCGTTAAAGCGCACCGAAAAATCTTCATTTCCAATTTGCGCCATCATTTTTCCCATTTTTCGCAAGGGGGCTGTAATAATATTGCTGAAAATAAAACTTAGAATAAGGCAAAAAACAAAGCAGATAAGCATGGAAACAACCAAAGTGGTGAAAAGGGCAAAGGAAAGGGAGCTTGTGTACTCGTCGGTACTTAAGCCCACAAGGTACCAGGGTACCGTAGACATTTTGTAAGGCGTAATATAGGCGCTTACTTCGTCTGAATAAACAGAATTGCCGGAATTCTCAATAAAAAAAGAATGGGCCGGCAGTTTGGAAAAAGCGTTGTCCTCCTGCAAATGAAAAAAGTACAGTGAGGTATTTTCAGTGGCAAGAATATACTGCTGCCCGGCATTTTCCCCGGTGTAGTACATAATGCTCCGCATTTCTTCAAGGTTGAGTTCTATTTTTACATACCCTATTTGTTGGGTAAGGTTCTGTGGTATGCGCAGCGAACGCACCAAACAAATACGCTGAACATATCCGCTTTGTTCCTCTACCTGCCAAAGCGCGGAACCATTCAGCGCCAACGCGGCCGCTCTTTCTTCTTCAGAAAGAGTAAGTGAAGAAATGCCGCTGGAAAGCGGTGTGCTTTCATCGGAGCGGAACACGGCAACAGAACGGATATAGGCATTGGAATAGGGAAGTGTGGAAATTGCATTTTGGGCGGCATAGCTTGCATCACCGGTATATGCCTCTTCAAGCGGCAGGCTAAGGTAGCGCAGAATATCTTTATTGGTGCCAAGGTAAAGGCCAAAATCGTATATATTCCCAAAAAATTGGTCGGCTGCATTGCCCACATACTGCATATTTCTTAAATTCAATGTTTTGGTGCTGTCTTTGGAAAACTGTGTGGCCGACAGGTTCATAATGGTAAGGGCAACTAAAATGGGAATGGTGAACACCGAAACAAAGGTAAGCAGTAACTTTTTATGCAAAGACAAGGGCCAACATCTCCTTTTGCATTGCCGGCACAGCCGAATTGAATATTCTCAATGGGTTTTTAAAAGTGCAGCACGCGCCACCATAGGGGCAGCCCAATGGTGAAGGCGCAAGTTTTGATTATTATATCAATAAATGGGGATAAATGTAAATAATAGAGGATATTTGAGTGAAGAAAAAAATGAATTATTCAAAAAAAGGAAGATCTAGCGGAATTTGACAATATTTTATGTAAAGAATGGGGTTTTTAAAAAACGGGAAACTAATTACCATAATACCAGTGGCATACAAAGCGGTATGCGCAAAAAGAAAGGGGATTGTTATGAAAAAATGGAAAGCGATGCTGGCGGGCCTTACTATTGGCAGTTTGCTGCTGGCCAGCCTGGCCGCCTGCGGCAGTGAAGCGGGGGTATCCTCCAGCGGGGCGGCAACAGCGGAGGATGCAACAACACTTACCATGATGCATTATTTTACCAAAGAAGAAGCTGAGGCCGGCGATGCAACACGTTCGGTGCCAAGAGAAGCCCTGGAGCGCATTCAAACAGAAAACCCGGATATCGAGCTGGACATTACCGAGCTTCAGCACAACGATTATGAAACTAAAATTCAAGCTTTGGCGGCAGCCGATGATTTGCCTGATATTTTTTTGGTAAAGGGCAGCTGGATAGGCAATTTTGTAAGCAGCGGCCTTTTGGCCGACGCCACCTCGTATTTAGAGGGCACTGAGTGGAAAGACCAATACAGGGCCGGCATTTTTGACCCCATTACAGTGGATGGCAAAATTTACGGCGCGCCCAACCAATATGCCGCCACCACGCTAATGTTTTACAATAAAGCGCTGTGGGCGCAGGCCGGCTTTGCCGATGGGCCCGCTGCCACATGGGAAGAGTTTTTCTCGGATGCAGTGCCCGCCTTAGAGGCGGAAGGGCTGTACCCACTGGTTTTGGGCAACAAAAACAAGTGGCAATATAACTCCTCCTGGATCAGCGCCCTGGGCGACCGCTATACCGGCACAAGTTGGACAAACGATATTATTGCCAAAAATGGCGAAGCGGCCTTTACCGACGAAGACTTTATAAAAGCGCTTGCCCTAACACAGCAAATAGGCCAGCAAGCCGGCCTTAACCCGGACTATGCCACCATAGACCACCAGCAAGCGGCGGCTTTACTTTGCCAGGGCAAAGCGGCTACGGCCATAGACGGCTATTGGACCATAGAGTATATTATTGAAAACTCTACCCCCGAAGTGCTGGAAAACATTGGTGTTACCTATTTGCCAACGGTAGAGGGTGCCAAAGGCGAAGCAAACGCCATTGCGGCCGGCTGTGGATGGTTTGTAGGGGTGAACAGCAAGCTCACCGGCGCAAAGCTGGAGGCTGCCATGAAGGTTATTTTTGAACTGACAGGCCCCGAAACAGCCGCCACCTTTGAAGAAACGGGCCTTGCCATTGTGGTGTATGTAAACACCCAGCTGTGCTGCGCCAAAGAAATGGCCATGCTGCCGCGGCAAACCTGCCCCGAACACCGGCACGCCCCGCTGGAAGAAATAGGCTACCATGGCAAAGAAGAAACCTTCCGCTGCCGGTACGGCACGGTGTATTTGTATGTGGAAGGAGAAAACACCCCGGCGCCGCACTGTGCCCCGCCCGAAGGCGATGCGGCCTATTATACGGTTTGGCACGAAATTGTGCTGCGCCCGGGCGACCAGTACACCCTGCAGCCCAACACAAAGCATTGGTTCCAGGCGGGGGAAGCCGGGGCCGTAATTTCGGAATTTTCCACCAAAAGCTACGACGAATACGATATTTTTACAAACCCCAATATTGTGCGGGTGCCTGTGGAGGAATAAGGTATGCTGGTTACTTTAAATGAGGTGCTTCCCAAGGCCAAAAAAGAAAAATATGGCGTGGGGCTGTTCAACACCGTGAACCTTGACATGGCAAAGGGGGTAATTGCC
>JBKEBR010000425.1:0-1882 GCA_047973285.1 Oscillospiraceae bacterium
ACGCATTACGCATTACGCATTACGCATTACGCATTACGCACTACGCATTACGCATTAAAATTAGATGCACTTAAAGCAAAAATTGCAACCACGCGCCGCTAAAAAGGCAAACAGCACCGTGTGCTGCGCCGCCTTTTTGCGCTATGCCGGGCGGCCTTGCCCACAAGTATACAGTGGGGGCAGCGCCCCGGCACACAAGCACCACGCATGCCGAAAAACCCTGTTTCCGCCCTTCCCAGGGCGGTTCCCCGCGCGCCGCAGCAGCCCCCGCCACAAGGCAGAACACCCGAAGGTTTTCATATGTTTTTATTTGATAGAACAATTGTTTTTTGGTTTCTGTCGGCCGCGTATTCCAGCCGGTATACCCACAAATAGCAACGCAGGTTTAAAGCAATTACCCTAAGAAAAATCAACAGTTAATTTTTGCCCTTCTTTGTCCAGATAATAGCCCGCTTTGTTAAAGCCCACCTTTAAAAATCCGTTGCTGAAAACCCCAATATCCGCTTTTTCTCCTTCCTCTTGCTTCGATACATCAATTTGGCTGTTGTCGAAGAAATTCAGGCTTACAATTAAATTCCCCTGCATATCAACAAAGTCAACCGCATCCTCCGGCTGCAATACCTTCAACAGCCCGTTGGAAATAACAGCTTTGCTTACATCCCCGGAACGCAAAGGGAACAGCTCTGTGCCGGTGCGGTCAATAATGGTGAACTGGGCGCCGCCGTCTTCCCCCAATGTCCTTACCAGGCAGTGGTTCTCTTCAAAATAAGGATATTGCTCCAGGTTTAAATTATATCCCGATAAATCTATAATTTGGCTTCCGGTGCTGTCGTAAAATCTGAAAAATATTTTTTCCCCGCCACCGGCTTTTCCATAAAAATAAAAAAGCTCATAACTATACATTCCAACATATACATCGGAATAATCGGGTTCTGTAAACCCGGAAATGGTTTTTGTATTGCCGTATTCATCAAAAAGTACCGGCGCGCTATTGGTGTCGGTAATGTCAACCGCATATCCATTGTTAAACTTTAAGCGGTTATACACCTTAAACTCATCAAAAATGGTGTATTTTTCTTTGGTTTTTGAATTATACATCATTCTATTGGGGTATTCATACCCTATATCAAATTGTCCGTCGCCGCAATACCGGGTGTTTGTAATATCGCTGCCGGGCTCCAGCTCCCACTCGCCCAGGTTGTTCAGCAGGCCAATTTGAACCTCTTCGCCGTTTACTGTTGCCAGTGTTCTCTTTGCAAAAACAAAACCCCTGGAATTGGTTCCCAAATCATTTCCTTCCGTATCTGTTCCCACAAGAATTTGATACCCGCCATTTTCCGCATTGAATAAAACAATTCCCTCTTTGTTTACAATTTTGGTCTTGTCAACAATTGCCATATTGTTTGAAAAATTGGTGGTGGGAGAACTGTTTTCCTCCAGGGAAAACAAAACCTCCCCTTTTTGGTTAACGCAGTGCCAGGTGTTCATGTATTTTGCCCATGCAACCTGGTCTGAAAAACTTTTAACCTCTTGGAATACATCTGTAACCAAAGGAAAGCTTTCTGCAGCCGCCAGGTTCTGTGAAGAATTGGGAATGCCTGAACTTTCGTTTGAAAAAGGCGAACAGCCTGTAACAACAGCCAACAACAGCATCAGCAACAGTGCAAGCGATATTCTTCTTTTATATTTTCCGGCTTTATAAAACATTTATTTCCCCTTTTATCTTTCATTTTAAAGAACAAAAATAACCTTTCGTTTACAATAAGCGGCCCTTCTAAAACGTTTTTCAAATAACAAAGGAAAGCACAGCCCGCAAAAAATTATGCGGTATGGTACAGGTCTCGGGTGTAAATTTTAGAAGGAACGTCTTCAATGTCATTAT
>JBKEBR010000426.1:0-5450 GCA_047973285.1 Oscillospiraceae bacterium
AGCAGCAAATACAGCAGGTGGAGGGGGTAGAGCAGGTTTCCTCCCAGCTTTTTGTTTCCACCCTTTCGGCAGCCTGCTGCTCGGCGCCGGTACAGGTAATTGGTTTCGACCCTGCCACCGATTTTGTGGTGCAGCCCTGGATAGCTAAGGCTTACAGCGGGCAAATTGGCGATGGGCAGCTGGTGGTGGGCAGCGAAATTGTGCTGGATGAAAGCGGAACCCTTACCTTTTTCAACAAAAGCTACCCCGTGGTTGCCCAGCTGGGCAAAACCTCTACCGGCATGGACTATTCGGTATATGCCAATATGGGCACCGTAAAAAGCCTGGTGGAGGGGGCCCGGCAAGAGGGAATGAACCTGGGCGTGGATGTGTATAAAACCGACATGGACAATTCCATTTCCACGGTGCTGGTAAAGCTGCGCAGCGGCTATACCGCCGAAACCGTTGCCACCAATATTCGCCGGCAGGTTTCGGGCATCGGCGTGGTGCAATCCAAAAGCATTTTTTCCGGCATTGCGGCCAACCTTTCGGTATTTTTAAGCTTTATCAGCACCTTTACGGCCATTTTGTGGGCCCTTGCCGTGGTTGTGCTGGCGGTGCTGTTTTCGGTAATTGCCAATGGCCGAAAAAAAGAGTTTGCCCTGCTTCGTTCGCTGGGGGCAACCCGGGCCAGGCTGACAGGCATTGTGCTGAGCGAGGCCCTTGTTGTAAGCGGGGTGGGTGCTTGGGCCGGGGCGGGGGCGGCCGCTTTAGTGGTATTCCCCTTCAGCACCTATATTGCCGGCCGGCTGCAGCTGCCCTACCTGCTGCCGGGGCCCGGCGCCCTTGCCGGGCTTTTGGCGGCAAGCCTGCTGCTTTCGTTTGCGGTGGGGCCGCTGGCGGCGGCATATTCCGCCGTAAAAACAGGCAGGGCCGAAGCCCATATTGCCCTGCGTGAGGGGGAGTGAAATGGCCATAGAAATGAAAAACCTTACAAGGGAATACAAACGGGGGCAAAAAACCTTTCGGGCGGTAAACGGGGTAAGCCTGGTTGTAAGCCCCGGCGATTTCATCAATATTATAGGGCGTTCGGGCAGCGGCAAAAGCACCCTTCTCAATATGGCGGCGGCCCTGCTGGCGCCTACACTGGGGCAAATTGAGGTAGATGGCCGCAGCATTGCAGCCTGGAGCGATGCGGAAGCCTCTGCCTACCGCAATTCCCAAATAGGGTATATTCCCCAGGGGCAACGGCTGCTGGCAAGCCTTACCGTGCTCGACAATGTGCGCCTTCCCTTTTATTTTGCCAAAAGAGAAGAGGGGGATTCCGCCGGGCGGGCCCAGGCGCTGCTGGAGCAGGTGGGAATTGGGCATTTGGCCGCCGTTTACCCGAAGCAGCTTTCCGGCGGCGAGGCAAAGCGGGTGGCCGTTGCAAGAGCCCTTATAAACCGGCCGCAATACCTGTTTGCCGACGAACCCACCAGCAACCTGGACGTGCAGACCACCGCCGAAATTATGGAGCTGCTGAAGGCAATTGCCGAAAATGGCACCGCGGTGGTAATGGTTACCCACGAGTTGGACCTTTTAAGCGGCAAAGACCGCACCTTTGTAATGGAGGCCGGGGTACTGGCCGAACGAGCCGGTTGAGCAATTTTTGGAAAGGAAGGTGGAGCATGAGTTACGATTTCGACACCCTGAAGGTGCAGGCGGGTTACCTTGCGGCCAGCCATAACAATGCGGTTTCGGTGCCCATTTACCAAACGGCGGCCTTTGCCCTGGGCGACAGCTACCGCGCAGACAGGCTGTTTGCCTTTTCAGAGGACGACCCCATTTATACCAGGCTGTCCAACCCAACGGTGGACGTGCTGGAAAAGCGGGTGGCCGCCCTACACGGCGCCGCGGGGGCCATTGCCCTTGCCTCGGGCATGGCGGCAGTTTCCTACACCCTGCTTAGCGTGGCGGGCAAAGGTGGCCGTATTTTAACAACGGCGCGCCTGTGCGGCGGCACGGTAGACAGCTTCGGGCACCTTTTGCCGGACCTTGGCGTTGAGATAGACCTTGTGGAAAACCCCGAAAACCTGCAGGAATTTGAAAAGTGGGTTACCCCCGAAACCAAGGCGGTTTTTGTGGAAAGCCTCACCAACCCCTTGGCCACCATTCCAGACTTTGAGGGCATTGCCAAAATTGCCCATGCCCACGGGCTG
Organism: Oscillospiraceae bacterium; assembly: GCA_047973285.1. GTDB lineage: Bacteria > Bacillota > Clostridia > Oscillospirales > Ruminococcaceae > JAAYCI01. The sequence continues at coordinate 2,181 of JBKEBR010000426.1, forward strand.
CCCCTTATTGTAGACAACACCCTTGCCACCCCCTATCTTTTTAACCCCTTTGCGCATGGGGCCGATATTGTGGTGTATTCGGCCACCAAAGGGCTTTCGGGCCATGGCAATGTTATCGCGGGCCTTGTGGTGGAAAGCGGCAGCTTTAGTTATGGCAACGGCAGCTTCCCCCATTTTGAAAAACCCCTGTGGTTTTTTCGCGACGTGCAGGGCAAAGAACGCAGCGTTTTGCAGGTTTTTCCCTCGGCGCCCTTTACCGGCAGGCTGCGGGCGGTGCATTTAAACTACCTTGGGGCGGCCCTTGGCCCTTTCGACGCCTACCTTGTGCTGCTGGGCCTTGAAACCCTTTCCGAACGGGTGGAAAAGCAGGTGGCAAATACCCGGGTGGTGCTGGTATACCTGCAGCAAAATTCCCATGTGGTTTGGGTAAGCCACCCCGATGCCCCCAAAAGCCCCTACCGGGCGTTGGCCCGGCGGTATTTTCCCAAAGGGGCGGGGGCGGTGCTTTCCTTCGAGTTTCGGGGCACAGAGGAGCAAAAAAGAAAATTTCTTGCCTCTACAAAGGTTTTTGGCTACCAGGCCAATATAGGCGACGCGCGTTCTTTAATTATCAACCCGGCGCAAACCACCCACGTAGAGCTTACCCCCGTGCAGCGCAGGCTGGTGGGGCTTTCGCCCGAAACCATTCGCCTCTCTTTGGGGCTGGAAAGCGCCAAAGACCTGGTGGAGGATTTAGAGCAGGCTTTTGCCGCGGCGTTTGGGGAATAAGGAATGGCATACAACAAAGAGGGCTTCACCATACGTTACGCCGAAGAAAAAGATGCCGCCGCTGTTCTTTCTTTTATACGGGAGCTTGCCGTATTCGAAAAAATGGAAGAGGAAATGACGGCGACGCTGCCGGACATTCAATCTTCACTGTTTCAAAAAAAACAGGCGCAGGTGCTTTTGGCCGAAAGCGGCGGTTTGCCAGCCGGTTTTGCCGTATTTTTTTACAGCTACTCCACCCTGCTTGGCGGGGCCAACATATATTTGGAGGATTTGTTTGTGAAAAAAGAATTCCGGGGCCGGGGCCTTGGGCGGGCCCTGCTGCGGCGCCTGGCCCAAATTGCCGCAGAGCAGGGCTGCCGGCGGCTGGACTGGCTGTGCCACGACTGGAACACCCCTGCCGCCGCCTTTTACAGCAGCATTGGCGCCTACGCAATAAACGACCGGCGCATGTACCGCATAGATGGCAAACAGCTGGCGGAATTCGCCGGCAAGCATTCACATTGAGGGGAGAATAATATGGGAAAAATTAATCTGCAAATTCCCGAAGTATCCATTCGGGAAATACGCCTCGGCTCCATCACGGGCTTTCAGGGCGGCGCCGAAGAACTGGTAAACTGCTCTCGCTGTGGCATGAAAGACAAGGGACGCTCCTTTTCCCAGTGCCTTGGCTGTTCCACTTCGCAGGCCGCCTGTATGGTTATTTTGGTGCAGGACGCCGCGGTTATCAGCCACGGGCCGGTGGGCTGCTCCTCCTGCTTTCACGAGTTCGCCTTTACCTACCGGGTAAATTCGCCCCTGCGCGGGGTGGAAAACCCAACCCAGCGCAAAATTTTTTCTACCAATTTGCAGGAAACCGACACGGTGTACGGCGGTGCGCAAAAGCTGGCAAAAGGCATTCGCGAGGTGTACGAGCGCAGCCACCCAAGCGCCGTTTTTGTGCTAACCACCTGCGCGGCCGCCATTATTGGCGACGATGTGGAGAGTGTTTGCAACGAGGCGGAGGAAGAACTGGGCGTGCCGGTGGTGGCCATTTTCTGCGAGGGCTTCCGCTCCAAGGTGTGGACAACCGGCTTTGACGCCAGCTACCACGGCATTGCCCGCAAGCTGATAAAGCCTGCCCGCGAGAAAAAAAGCGACATGATTAACGTGATTAATTTCTGGGGCAGCGATATTTTCAGCGATTGGTTTGCCGCCTTTGGCGCAAAGCCCAATTATATTACGCCGTATTCCACCATCGAGAATTTGCAATATTCCTCAGAAGCGGTGGCCAGCATACAAATTTGCCCCACCCTGGGCTCTTACCTTGGGGCCGCGCTGGAGCAGGAGTTCGGCGTGCCCGAAATAAAAACCGCGCCCCCTTACGGCATTGCCCAAACCGACCGGTGGTTTCGCGCCCTTGGCAAGCTGCTGCACAAAGAAGAAGAGGCCGAAAAGCTGATTGCCGCCAAAAAAGCCGAATACCTGCCCCAAATTGAAGCGCTGCGGGAAAAACTGCGGGGCAAAAGCGCCTATGTTACCGCCGGGGCCGCCCACGGGCACGCGCTGCTGTCGGTACTGGGGGAGCTTGGCATGACCGCAAAAGGGGCCGCCATTTTCCACCACGACCCCCTGTACGACAACGGCACCGAGGAAAACGACCTTTTGGCCCAGCGGGTGAAGGAATATGGCGACGTGCCCAATTTCAACATTTGCAACAAGCAGGAATTTGAGCTGGTAAACATGCTCAACCGCCTGCGGCCCGATGTGCTGCTGGCCCGCCACGGCGGCATGACCCTGTGGGGCGCAAAGCTTGGCGTGCCCTCGCTTTTAATAGGCGACGAGCATTTCAGCATGGGGTACGAAGGCCTTGTGCGCTATGGCGAACGCATTTTGGAAACCCTTGAAAACGACGAATTTGTTAAAAACCTTGAAAAGCACGCCATTAACCCCTATACAAAATGGTGGCTGAACCAGGAACCCTACACCTTTTTGGCGGGAGGCACCAATTAAATGAGCGGAATGATAGAACAGGAACGTTACACCTGCGCCATTGGCGCACTGCAAAGCGTGGTGGCCATTCCCCGGGCGGTGCCCATTTTGCACTCGGGGCCGGGCTGCGGCAACATGATTCAGGGCTTTTTCGAGCGCTCCACCGGCTATGCGGGGGGCAATACCTCGCCCTGCACCAACTTCAGCGAAAAGCAGGTGGTGTTTGGCGGCATCGAACAGCTTCGCAGCATTGTGGCCAACACCTATAAAGTGCTGGATACCGATTTGCAGGTGGTGCTTACCGGCTGCACCGCGGGCATTGTGGGCGACGACGTGGAGTCGCTGGTGGAGGAATTCCGGGGCGAGGGAAGGCCCATTGTTTCGGTGGAAACGGCGGGCTTTAAATGCAGCAACCTTGAAGCCCACAGCCTGGTGGTAAACGCCATCATCGACCAGTATGTAATTAACTTTGAAGACAAAAACCCGGCGCGCAGCGAGAAAAACACCGTGAACCTGTTTGCCTCGCTGCCGTAC
>JBKEBR010000427.1:0-2431 GCA_047973285.1 Oscillospiraceae bacterium
CACCGGCCATCGGCTCTTCCCCCACTGCCGAATTGCCGGAATTCAGCATAGATTTTGCAGCGCTGCAAACAGTAAACAAAGACGCATTGGCATGGCTGTACTCCCCCGGTACGGCAATTGATTACCCTGTAATGCAAGCCTCTGATTATAACTGGTATTTGCGCCACCTGCCGGATGGCACCTACAACGCCAACGGTGCGCTTTTTCTGGATTACAACAACCCCTCTAACTTTTCCGGCAGGCTGAATATTATTTATGGCCACAACATGAACTCCGGCAAAATGTTTGGTTCTTTAACGGAATACAAAAGCCAGCTGTATTTTGAAGAGCACCCCTATTTGTACCTGTATACGGCTGAACAGGGCAATTTTACGGTAGAGCTTCTTTACGGCTGCGTTGTTGCCGCCGGGGAATGGCGCAGCAGGGCTTTTATGTACGAAACCAACCTGGATTCCCTGTTGTCCTTTGCCGCGCTGAATACCACCTTTAAAAGCGATATTGCCTACACCCGGCAAGACCGCTTTGTTGTGCTTTCAACCTGCTCCTACGAATTTGACGACGCGCGGTACATTGTAGTTGGCGTGCTAAGGCCGCAATAGAATGTGCAATAGCCGCCTTTTTTGCACATGGCCTTCGAAGCAAAAAACGCAAAAATACAATTGTGGCTTTGCGCCTGCTGCTTGCGGCCATTTTTATTTTTCACACGGGCGCATTAAAAGCATGTTGTACCGCGCCGGCGAAATGCCCCAGGCAAAAAAGAAAGAGCAACAAGCAAATGGAAACCTCCCGCCTGAAAATTTCAGGCGGGTGGTTTTGCAAAACGGCCAAATAGTAAAATGACCCAGCATGGAAAAATTATTTTTGAGAAAACTACTATGCTCTGCTTGTAATAATAAATATTTCATTGTTATTCCTGCAAAGCCCTTAAATGCCAATATTGAGCTTGCGCGTTCAGCATACAATATCAGCCTGTGGCATTTTAAAGCCTCCATGGCAAAAGCCATGCGGTATAAAAAGATATATATTGACAGGAGCAAACAAACATGGTATATTCTAAACACTGTTTTGAATATACCACAGAGGTGCTGCATGGCGAAACAAATTGAAGGGGTTTACGAGCGCGTTATAGAATGCGCGCGGGTTGAATTTCTTGATAAAGGCTATAAAGATGCCTCGCTGCGCACAATTGCGCAAAACGCAAACAGCAGCACAGGTTCTATTTACACACGCTTTGGCGATAAGAGCGGTTTGTTTAACGCGCTGGTGGCCCCTGCTGTGGAGGGGCTGAAAAAATGGTTTAGCTATGAGCAGGAGGCTTTTGACAAAAGGGATATTGCAGACAAAAGAACAGATAATTTCGACTATTCCCGCGATAGGCTTGCCGCTTTTTTTGATTATGTGTATGACCACTATGATGAATTTAAATTGATAATATCCTGCTCCGAAGGGACAGTATTTTCCACCTTTATTCACGATATTGTAAAGGTGGATGTGGAGTATACGCTAAAATTCATTCGCGATACCAACCCCGCTCTTTTGGAGTTTGGAATTGTAACGGAAGGCCTAACCCACATGTTGTCCAGCGCTTTTTTTACGGGTGTTTTTGAGACTGTGGTACACAACATGGACAAAAATTATGCCCAAAAGCAAGTGCGTAAAATGCAGCACTTTTTTCAAATAGGTTGGAAAGACCTTATGGCCGGAGGTAATAACACTGAAAGAACTTGAAGTACACGTTGAAAACGGGTGGATACTGTGCCCACATTGCGGATGCAAAACCCGCACAAAGATAAAGGCCGACACCATTCTTGTAAACTACCCTTTATATTGTCCAAAATGCAAACGGGAAACCACCATTCAGCTGCATTCCGATAAACAATTAGAGCTAGACGCTAAGACGCTAAGCCGATAATTTGTGATTTCAATCTCACAATTGTCGGCTTTTATTTTTATTGCCGAGTTAGCAATTACTAATCAAAACAGCGAGGTGTTATAATGGCACAGCAAAAACAGCAATGGCCTTTTAAACGATTGAAGGCTTTTGTACATCCGTATCAAACAAAATTTAACGCATCCATTTTTCTTGCCGTCCTTGGTGTTGCCGCCGGCTTAATTCCGTATTTTGCGGTGGCCAAAATGCTGGTTCAATTAATGGCCGGCCAAACAGAATTTTCGTTTTACCTGGCGTGGTGTGCCATAGCCGCTGCGGGCTATTGTTTACGGGTGCTCTTTGCCAACTGGTCTACGTCTGTATCGCACCAGGCAACCTATGCGGTATTGCGGAATATGCGCAAAGCAATGGTTTCCAAGCTTTCCCGCCTTCCAATGGGCACACTGCTTGATACACCCTCCGGCCAGCATTTGGGCATTATTGTAGACCGTGTGGAAAGCCTTGAAACACCGCTTGCCCACCTGCTTCCCGAAATGACGG
>JBKEBR010000428.1:0-8523 GCA_047973285.1 Oscillospiraceae bacterium
GGAGAACTGTGGTTTCAGCCCCGATGATATTCAGCGCGTGGTTTCGGAGCTTCATTATGTTTTCGATATGAAGTCCATTGAGGAAGCCGACGAGCATTATAGAAACAGCCCTTATTGACATCGGGCCGACTTGGCCCGAAGTGTGAAAAATTGGCAAGGGACAACCTTTGGGTTGTTACTTGCCATTTTTCACATAGGACACTCAGAGAAACTCATAAACATGGAAGGAGGGGGCGAATATGGATGCCAAAACGCATACCTATCACAGAGCTTGCAAGCGTCAATATAGAAGCGGTAAACAAAGAGGATTTAGTTGACGTTAGCGGTTTCACGTTTGATAACACTGTGCCGCAGGAGCAAAGAGCTGCCCGGATATTGGCGACAGTAAAAAATCCTTACTGTTTTCGTGTGGGCGACATGGGCGTAAAGCTGGAATTTCCAGAGGATGCCCCCGCCCTTCAAGACGTGTTCACCGACTTCCTCAAACGCAAAAAAAGCGGCCTATGACTTCGGGCCAAACTGGCCCGAAGTGCCGAGGACAAGATCGGCAAGGCCGCGACAACATTGTTCACATTACGCTGAAATAGTACAATATAAGTGTAATGTGATAGGAAGGAGGTAACATGGCACGCGCAAAAAACCGGGGCAATGAGGAAAAAACATTTACCATTTCTATTATTCGCTGGAAACTTGGCAAGTATATCCGGCTGTCAAAAGAGGATATGAACCGGGGCAAGGACGACAGCAATAGCGTAATCAATCAAAAAGCCTTGCTTGACGATTACTACATTCAGCATATGGAGGAATTTGAAAATGTCGAAGAACCATATGTTGACGATGGTTGCACAGGTACGGATACCAACCGCGAGGGTTTTCAAAAACTGCTGGCCGACATTTACGCGAAAAAAATCAACTGCGTAATCGTCAAAGACCTTTCCCGTCTTTCCCGTAATTACACGGATGCGGGTAGTTTGATTGAAAACCTGTTCGTACAGATGAACGTCCGGTTTATCAGTTTGGCAGAGGGAATCGACAGTTACTTGAACCCTGACAGCGTTTCCAATCTCATTGTTCCGATTACCAACGTCATCAACGATAATTTCTGCTACCAAACATCGAAGAAGATCCGGCAGGTATTTGACTACAAGCGGCGCAACGGTGAGTTTATCGGCGGTTTCGCGGCGTATGGGTATATTAAAGACCCGAAAGACAAACACGCCCTGATTATTGACGAGGAAGCCGCCGAGGTCGTGCGGAACATCTACACATGGTTTCTTGACGGCATGAGCAAAAACGCCATCGTCCGCAACCTGAACAGCCAAGGCGTTTTATGCCCGTCGGAATACAAGAAAAGCAAGGGCCTGAACTATCAGAATCCACATTCCGACGAAAAGCCTTTGTGGAGCGCCAAAACCGTAAGCGACATTTTGAAAAACCGTCTTTATGTCGGGGATATGGTGCAGGGCCGCCAGCGTGTGAAAAGCTACAAGATACATACGCAGGAACAGATTCCCGAAAGTGAGTGGTATATCGTGGAGAATACCCATGAGCCAATCATAGACCGGGCGGTATTTGAAAAGGTGCAGCAGCTACTAAAGCGCGATACCCGCACAGCACCGCAAGAAAAAAAGCTCTATCTGTTCAGCGGCTTTCTCCGTTGCGCGGATTGCGGCAAGGCTATGAGCCGCAGTCAAGTAAAAGGTACGGTCTACTATTTTTGCCGTACCTACAAAGACCAGTCAAAGACGGCCTGCACCAAACATGCTATCAAGCACAACAGGCTGGAAATGGCGGTACTGTATGCCATTCAGCAACAGGTTTATCTTGCCGTTCGCTACTCCGATACGATTGCGCACATCAATACGCTTCCGCTTCAAAAGAGCCAGTCCATACGGCTGACCGCTTTGATAGAGGCAAAAGAAAAGGAACGCGCGAAAATCATGCGCTATAAACAGTCCATCTATCAGGACTGGAAAGACGGAGAAATCACGCACAGCGATTACCGCCACATGAGCGAAGATTACGAGCAGCAAATAAGCGCAATCAACACAGTTTTGGATAACTTGACCGCAGAACGGGCGGAACTTCAAAACGGCATTGATACCGAAAATCCATTCTTAGCAACCTTTAGGAAGTATGAAAACATCGACAAACTGACGCGAGAGGTTTTGATTGGGCTTGTAGACCACATCAAGGTACATGAGAACGGCAATATAAGCGTAAAGTTTAAGTTTGCCGACGAGCTACGCAGGATAATGGAATACATCGAAATCAACACCCAATCCGAAGCGGTTTAGCAAGCCGCATTTTTATAGGCAGTTTGTTTTCCTAATATAACGGGGCCAACAGGCGCCGTGGCTTTGCCTGCCGCATTGCGCAAAACATTGGCAGAATTTTGGTGGCAAAACCGGGCAAGATACAAAACACAATTTTGTGAAGGGTTGTCGCCAGTGAAACCCTGCGAAAGAAGGGTTTTTACAAAAGAAAAAAGCCTTTGCAATGCCATTTGGCGCGCCTGCCGCCGCCCTGAAAAAGCCCGCTTACCCGCCGTGCACCGGGCAGCCCTCCTCGGGCAAATGCCCCACCTTGTAATACCCGGTTGCCGAGGGGCAGTTTGGCCCGGCGGCATAGCCGGTTTGGGTACAATATTTTGCCTCTACTACCCCTTCGCTCTGGGGAAATTCGGCCACTTCCAAATTTTTTTGCGCCTTTTCCATCACGGCACGCCAGGCAAGAATGGGCGGGTTCCAGTGGCTGTTTACCCCAAGGGGCAGGTTGTCTTCGTAGCCGTACCAGCTGGCGGTTACGTAATAAGGAGTAAGCCCCACAAACCAGTGGTCGCGGTGGTCGCTGGTGGTGCCGGTTTTGCCCACGCTGTCCATTTCGCCCCGCACCGACATACCGCTTGCCGTGCCGCTGCCCACCATAACCTCCCGCATAAGGCGGTTTACAATGTAGGCCGTATCTTCTGAAATTGCCTGCACCGTTTTGGTTTTGGGGCGCAGGTAAACCCTACCGGTACCGGCGGTAACCCGCGTAAAGCAATAGGTGTCGTTTACCTTTCCCCCATTGCCAAACATGGCATAGGCCTTGGCAAGCTCCAGCGGGGTAACCCCGTGGGTACTGCTGCCCAGCACCATGGGCCCAAGGTTGTTGTCCTCCTCGGTAAAGGTGGTAATGCCAAGGGTGTTGCTTACAAACCTGAAAATAGCCCGGGTGCCAACGGTTTGGCCCACCCGCACCGCCACCGTGTTCACACTGCGGGCAAAGGCGTCTTTCACCAGAATGTCGCGGTTTTGGTAGGTATTGGTGGCGTTGGCAGGCCAGTCGGCCTCTGTGCCGGTGGCCTCATTTTCCAGCTGCATCACAGGGGCATCCAAAAAAGCCGAAGACCACGTAATGGTGTTTTTTTCAAGCGCCAGCGCATAGGGGCCAATGGGCTTCATGGTACTGCCAATTTGCCGCACCGCGCTGGTGGCAAAATTAAACCCGCGGTTGATGGTTTTTTCACCAAGGCCGCCCACCACGGCGGCAATGCCGCCCGCGTAGTTCAGCGATACCATGGCCGCCTGCGGGTACACCGTAACATTGCCGTAGGCCCTGTCTCCGTTTTCATCCAGCACCGGGTTGCCCTCTTCATCGGTAAGCGCCTTATATACAGTTCTTGCCGGCAGGGGGTACAGGGTGGGGTTTTCCATTACCTGTTCCATACTTTGCTGTAATTCCGGCGCCACGGTGGTGGAAATGCGCAGCCCGCCGTTGTATAGAAGGTCGGTGGCTTCGGCGCGGGTAATTCCCTTTTCCTGTTGCAGGGCTGCAACCACCTCGCCAATCACCATATCGGTAAAATAGCTGTTGATAACCTGCTCCCGGGCGGTGGTGCCCTGGCCGGTAAGGGCAAGGGGGGTATTCACCGCCTCCTGGTACTGGGCTTCTTCAATATAGCCCTGCTCCCACATACATTTCAGCACATAGTTGCGGCGTTCAAGGTGGGCTTCGGGGTTGGTAACCGGGTTGTAACGGGCGGGGCTGCGGGTAATGCTGGCAAGGCTGGCGCATTCGGCAAGGGTAAGGTCTTGCACCTCTTTGCCAAACAGCTTTTTGGCCTCTGCCTGCACCCCCGCCGTGTTGCCGGTAAAGCTTATGGTGTTCAGGTAGGCGCTCAGTATGGTATCTTTGTCGTAGGTGGCGTCCATTTTTACGGCCCTGTAAATCTCCCGTATTTTGCGCATATACCCTTCGGTACCCGAATTTTGGTCGTCTCTCGTCAGGTTTTTAATCAGCTGCTGGTCAATGGTAGAGGCCCCCTGCTTCAAGCCGTCCTCGCCGCCAATATAGCTGCCGGTTACCTTAAATTTTATTTCGTTCAGCACGGCAAACAGGGTTCTGCCAAGGCTTATGCCCCCGTGCTTATAAAAGTCCTTATCCTCCACCGCCACAAAGGCATCCTTTAAATATTGGGGCATTTGGCTGCCGTCCACATACTCTTTATCCTGCGTGTTTTGCAGCCGGGCATACTCAAACTCTTCCCCGGTTTCGGCATCGGTATAATACAAAACGGTTTGCACCCGGTAAGGAATTTGCTCAAGGTCCAGCCAGAGGTAATCGTTGCGGGCGGCGTACAAAACCTTGCCTGCCAGCACCAAAAAGGCAACCGTAAAAACCGCCAGCAAAACAAGTGCCAACCGCAGAACCATTCGCTTTTTACCACGCTTTTCAGGTATTTTAAACTGGCCCGTTCCCTTTTTGGCGGGCCGCGCCTCTGCTGCGGCCTGCTGCGCGCCGGGCATGCGCCTGCGCAGTGGCCCTGGCGCCGCCGTGTGCTGCTGCGCGGGCTTGCCGGCAAAAAAGCGCTTGAGGCCAAAAACCGCTTTTTGAAAGCCGCTTTGCCCGTAGGGGGCTTTGTTTTTCCATTTTGCCACAGCTGTACGCTCCTTGAAATTGTTGAAAAAATAGTATAGCACTGTTTCATGAACAAAAGGTGATATTTGGCAGAGGCAAAACACAAAAGCAGGGCAAAAGAAAGCGGCTCCCTTTTGCCCTGCTTTACTTGTACTAAATTAAACTTGCACCATGCATTTTTATTTGCCCATTTTGGCAAAGGCCTTAAAGGCAAGGTAGGTATTGTACACATCCAGCTTGCCGGTTATTTCAAAGGGGGCGTGCATGGAAAGCACCGGCACCCCAACATCCACAACCTCTACATTGTGGTTGGCCACAAATTTGGCAATGGTGCCGCCGCCGCCGGCATCCACCTTGCCAAGCTCGCCCACCTGCCAGGCAATTTTTTCGGCGTCCAGCATATTGGTAACAAGGCCCATCAATTCGGCCGAAGCGTCTGACGTGCCGCCCTTGCCGCGGGCGCCGGTGTATTTGGTAATAACCACGCCGTTATTGACAAAGCTGCTGTTGCGCCGCTCGAAGGGCTCGGGGAAGGTGGGGTCAAACGCCGCGTTCACGTCGGCCGAAAGGCAAACAGAGGCCGCCAGCAGGGCGCGGTAGTTGCCCTTTTGCATTTCGGCAAGGCTTTCAAGAAAATGGAACAGGTAGCGCCCCGCAAGCCCGGTGTTGCCGTCGGAGCCGGTTTCCTCCTTGTCGGTAAGAACGCACACGGTGGTTTTTTTGGGGCTTGCCACCTCTATTTCGGCCATCAGGGCGGTGTAGGCGCAAACGCGGTCATCCTGCCCGTAGGCGCCTATCAGCGAGGCGTCAATGCCCACGTCCTTTGCCATGAAGGCGGGCACAAATTCAATTTCGGCACGGGTAAAATCCCGCTCGGTGAAGCCGTATTTCTTGTTCAGCAGGCGCATGGTTTCCAGCTTTACCCGCTGTTTTTCTTCCTTGTCTTCCATATAGGGCAGGCTGCCCACCAGAATGTTCAGCTCTTCGCCCCGAATGCCTTCGCTCAGCGGGCGTTTATTCTGCTCTGCCGAAAGGTGGGGCAGCAGGTCGGTAATGGTGAAAACCGGGTCGTTTTCCTCTTCGCCTATAGTAATTTCTACAATTTCACCGTCTGCCTTTACCACCACGCCGTGCATAGCAAGGGGAATGGCCACCCACTGGTATTTGCGAATGCCGCCGTAATAGTGGGTTTTAAAATACGACAGCTCGTCGGCCTCGTACAGCGGGTTCGGCTTTAAATCGAGCCGGGGGGAATCAATATGCGCAATGGAAAGCAGCACGCCCTCCTCTACCGGTTTTTTGCCGATGGTGGCGGCAATAACGGCCTTGGCGCGGTTTACAAGGTAAATTTTATCGCCCGCATTGTAAACGGCGCCCTCTTTATAGGGGGTATAGCCGTTCTTTTCCAGCAGGGCCACGCTGTGCCGAACGGCCTCGCGCTCGGTTTTGGCGGCATCCAAAAACTTTTTATACCCCTCGCTGAACTTGTTGGCCTTGGCCACCGAGGCCGGCGCATGGTCGGCACTGTGTTTTTGGGTGTACAAAAGGCTATCAGAAAGCTTTTTGCCTTCGCTTTTCTTGGTTTCCTTACTCATGTTGGTTGTTCCTTTCTGTACAGGTGTTGCACCTGTGTATTTTTATGTATACAGCGCAAGGTATTTTGCATAGCTGTTGTTCACCTTGCGCACGTAATGGCTCATTTGGCGGTAGGGGAAATCGGTTAAAACGTTTTGCCCCGCTGAATATTCGCCGCTGGCAAGCAGGGTATCCACCGTGCCCCAGCCGCTGTGGTAGGCCGCCGCCGCGGTGGAAACATCATTTTCATACCGCTGCAGGCAGAGGGAAAGGTAATAGGTGCCGAACTGTATGCTTACCGTGGGGGTGTACAAATCTTCAAAGGTAAGCGCCTGCTCCGGCGCAATTTTGGTTTTAATCCACACAAAGGTTTCTTCGGTCATTTGCATCAGGCCGCGGGCCCCCACCGAAGAATTCGCCTCGGGGTCGAACCCGCTTTCGGTGCGCACAATGGCGTATACAAGGTAGGGGTCCACCTCATATTCCGCCGCCCAGCGCTCTATTTCTTCGCTGTAGGTAAGGGGGTACAGCGCTTTTTCAACCCGGCTGTAGGCGAAGGCTGCCACAAGGGCGGCCACCGCCAAAAAAAGAACCACAGCCAAAACAACCCGCCCCCGCCGTTTGCTTTTTACTTTTTGTTTCGCTGGCAGCACACTCACTCCTTTTGCAACAGCCTGTTTAACACCGCAGTTGCCTGTTGAAGCAACTGCGGCAGGGTGCCGTTGTTTTCAATTACATAATCGGCGGCGGCGCGCATTTCTTCTTCGGGCAGCTGGGCCAAAAGCCGCTGGGCGGCCTGCGCTTTGGAAATACCGTCGCGCTGTACAATGCGCTCCATCGCTTCCTGGTGCGGCGCGGCAACCACTATTATTCTATCACAATAGGGCTGCACAATGCTGCCCAAAATCATGGCGCCGTCTATAAAAAAAAGCGGTTGCCCGGCGGCCTCTGCCTCGCCGGCAAGCTGCACAAACCGGCGCAGAATGTAGGGGTGGGTAATTTGCACCAGGCGCTGGTTGGCCGCCGGGGTGGCAAAGGCCTTTGCGGCCAGCGCCTTGCGCAGCAGGCTGCCGCCCGGCGCTAAAATATCGCTGCCAAATTCAGCCGCAAGCTCTGCCAGCGCGGGGCTGCCGGGCTGCACCACCTCGCGGGCCACCACGTCGCCGTCGGCAACCGGGTGGCCAAGGCCCCTGTAATATTCCGCCACCGAGGTTTTGCCGCTGCCCGAGCGGCCGGTTATACCCACCACCAACATGTTTTTCATAGCTGCACCACCCTGAAGGCCGCCGCGCGAAGCAGCCGGTTGTACACCGCAAGCCCCACACCGCTGCTGGCAGGGCAGCGGGCATACACCACGCCTGCGCCCACTTCGTCCAGCCTGCGCAGGGCCGCAAAAAGCCCGGCTGCCTGCGAGGCATCTTCCTTTTCTTTTCCATAGGCAACCGCAGGCACCGGCAGGGCCGCCTCTTCGCCTTCAAAGCAAAGCGCCCAAACATTTTGGGCAGCATGGGCCGCCACATAGCTGCAAAACGCTGTAAAGGGGCCCTGCAAAATGGTTATTTCGGCCTTGGGGGCATAGTGCTTGTATTTCATACCTGGGCTGGCCGGGGCCTGCCCTTCGGCCAGCGGGGCCGTAACCGCCCCCGCCAAGGCCACCGGCACACCCAGCACCCCGCTCAGCTCTTCGGGGGTTATAAAGCCGGGGCGCAGCACGGTGGGCGTACCCGCCAGCGAAACCACGGTGGATTCTACCCCAACGGGGCTGGCCCCGCCGTCGAGAATTAGGGGAATGCGCCCCTGCATATCGGCCAATACATGGGCCGCCGTGGTGGGGCTGGGGCTGCCCGAAAGGTTGGCCGAGGGCGCCGCCAAAGGCACCCCGGCACTGGCAATAACGGCGCGCGCCGCGGGGTGGGCCGGCATGCGCACCCCCACCGTGGCAAGCCCCGCGCTAACCTGCTGCGCAAGGGCGCCCGTACGGGGCAGCACCATGGTAAGCGGCCCCGGCCAAAAGGCTTCGGCCAATTTGTAGGCCTCGGCCGGTAC
>JBKEBR010000429.1:0-19461 GCA_047973285.1 Oscillospiraceae bacterium
CCAGCGGCGGCTGGGAGCGCACCGGCAGGTGCAGGCCCCAAACTTCCAGCTTGGTTCCTTTCTTTCGGGGAAAAATGCAGGTACAAACCTCTATACCACCAGGATATAGAGAAAGAATGCAAAAATATTTATCATATACCACATAGTTTTTATACAATTATGGCGCAAAAAAGTATAATAAAACCATGAGCTTGTGTGAGGTGCATAATATATTGTTCACAAATATAGTGAAATAAGAAAAATGGTGGTAATAAATTTGCACAATCGTTCACCCGGGGCTATAATAAAGCAAACCCTAATTTTTCAGCAGCAAAGAGGTGTGAAAAATGGTGGACAATTATATTCCCCTCGTTCCGGCGCCGGTTATTACCATAAGAGAAATTTTTTCGGTGCATTATTTTGAATACACCAGCGACTATGTTTTTGCGGGCGAGCAGCACGATTTTTGGGAGTTTTGCTATGTGGACAAGGGCGAAATAGACCTTGTTGCCGGGGATACCAGCCTTGTGCTGCAAAAGCCCCAAATTATTTTCCACAGGCCAGGTGAATTTCACAGCCTGAAAGCCAACGGTACCGTGGCCCCAAACCTTGTGGTGGCCAGCTTTTCCTGCAACGACGCCATTATGCAGTGGTTTGGCGGCAAAATTTTAACCCTGGGCGATGCGGGGCGCAGCCTGCTTGCCAGAATGATTGATGAGGCGGCGGGGGCCTTTCTTTCCCCGCTGGACGACCCCGAGCTCAAACAGCTGGAGCGCAGCATCAACGCGCCCCCCGGCTCAGAGCAAATGGTAAAGCTGTGCCTTGAAAGCCTGCTGATAGAACTGTACCGCAACGGGCAGCAGCCCGCGGCCCAGCCCCAGCGCCCCACCAGCCTGATTAAAGAGAAAACCCAGCAGGATTTTATAGACAATGTGGTAACCTATATGGAAAGCAACATGCACAAAAGGCTTACCCTGGCCGATATTTGCCGCGACAACCTGGTGGGCCGCAGCCACCTGCAAAAAATTTTTCGCGAAAAAACCGGCGGCGGCGCCATGGAATATTTCGGCAGGCTGAAAATAGAGGCGGCCAAACGCATGATACGGGAGGGGAAACGCAATTTTACCGAGGTGTCGGCGGCGCTTGGCTACAACTCCATCCACTATTTTTCCCGCCATTTCAAAAAGGTTACCGGCATGACCCCCAGCGAGTACGCCTCCTCGGTAAAGGTGCTCACCGGGCGCAGCCGCATGCAGCCCCTGAAATAGAGGGGGCTGCTTTTCTTTGCAATTTTGCCCGGCGCCCGAATAAACAATAATGCAAATTCAATAGCGATTTATCTATTTATTTGCGCGCCAATTGGTGTACAATAAAACTAAGGCCGCATGCCGGGGGCAGCCCTGCCCGGCAGGGCGGCGGGCGCCGCGGCGCATTGCTTACAACGGCAGCAAAAAAGGAGAGAGCTATGTCAATTTTGGTAACTGGTGGCGCCGGCTATATCGGCAGCCACACCTGTGTAGAACTGCTGAACGCCGGGTTTGAGGTAATTGTAGCCGACAACCTCGTAAATTCCAGCGAAGAGGCGCTGCGCCGCGTGGAGAAAATCACCGGTAAAAAGGTGAAATTTTACAATGCAGACCTGTGCGATGCCGCGGTCGCCCGCGCAATATTTGCCGAAAACCCCGGCATTGGCTCGGTTATTCATTTTGCGGCGCTGAAAGCCGTGGGGGAAAGCGTGCAAAAGCCCCTGGAATATTACACCAACAACCTTACCAGCACCCTTGTGGTGCTGAACGCCATGCGGGAGTTTGGGGTGAAAAACTTTGTGTTCTCCTCCTCCGCCACCGTATATGGCGACCCCGCCAGCGTGCCCGTGCGGGAGGATTTCCCCACCTCCACCACCAACCCCTACGGCACCACCAAGCTGTTTATAGAGCGCATTCTTACCGATTGCTGCAAGGCCGACGCCACCCTGAACGTTGCCCTGCTGCGGTATTTCAACCCCATTGGGGCGCACCCCTCCGGCCTTATTGGCGAAGACCCCAACGGCATTCCCAACAACCTGGTGCCCTACATTGCCCAGGTGGCGGTGGGCAAGCTGGACCATGTAAATGTGTTCGGCAACGATTACAACACCCCCGACGGCACCGGCGTGCGGGACTATATCCATGTGGTAGACCTTGCCCGCGGCCATGTGGCGGCCCTGCAAAAGCTGCAGCAAAAGCCCGGGCTGTTCATCTGCAACCTTGGCACCGGCAAGGGCTACAGCGTGCTGGAGGTTATCGGCGCCTTTTCCAAGGCCTGCGGCAAGCCGCTTAAATATGAAATAGGCCCCCGCCGCCCCGGCGACATTGCCGAGGTATATGCCGACCCCGCCAAGGCCAAAAACGAGCTTGGCTGGCAGGCCTGGTACGGCATTGAAGAGATGTGCGCCGATTCCTGGCGCTGGCAAAGCGGCAACCCGAACGGCTATGCCGGGTAGCGCCGCCCCTGGGGCTTGAACCCCCCGCAAAAAGCGGGTATGCTGTAACAGAATGCTGTAAACGAAGAAGGAGAGTGCGAATATGGAAAAACCGGTATTGGTTGTGTTGGCAGCCGGAATGGGCAGCCGTTACGGCGGCCTCAAGCAAATTGACCCTGTGGGCCCGGGTGGCGAAGTAATCATCGACTATTCAATTTACGACGCCGTGCAGGCGGGCTTTGAAAAAGTGGTGTTTATCATCAAGCACGAAATTGAGGCGGAATTTAAAGAGGTTATCGGCAACCGCATACAAAAAAACGTGCAGGTGGAATACGCCTTTCAGCAGCTGGAACAGCTGCCCGCCGGGTACACCGTGCCCGAAGGCCGCGTAAAGCCCTGGGGCACCACCCACGCGGTGCTGGCCACCAAGGGCGTTGTAAACGGCCCCTTCGCGGTAATCAACGCCGACGACTATTACGGGCCCGAAGCCTTTAAAACCATTTACAAATTTTTGTCGCAGCCAAAACCGCAGGACGGCAAAGACCATTTCTGCATGATTGGCTACCACATTGAAAACACCGTTACCGACAACGGCACCGTGGCCCGCGGCGTTTGCCAGGCCAATGCCGACGGCTTTTTAACCGCCATTGTGGAACGCACCAAAATAGAGCAAACGGCGGCGGGCGCCCGCTTCACCGAAGACGACGGCGCCACCTGGACGGATTTGCCCAAGGGCACCCTTGTTTCCATGAACTTCTGGGGCTTCAACAAAGACTTTATTCGGGCGGCCGAAGAGGGCTTCCCCGCGTTTTTGGATGCCAACCTGCCCCAAAACCCGCAGAAATGCGAATACCTGCTGCCCTTTACGGTAGACGGCATGATTAAAGCCGGAAAAGCCGATGTAAAGGTGCTCTCCAGCGCCGACAAATGGTACGGCGTAACCTATAAAGAAGACAAGCCCGGTGTGGTAAAGGCCCTGGCCGACAAGCACGCCGCCGGTATTTACCCAACCCCCCTCTGGAAATAAGCAAAATGGCGTTGCGCAAAGCGGAAGACAGCCTGCAAGCCGCCCTTTCGGCGTTCAATTTTGGCGGCCCGGTAACCGGGGTGGCGCGCCATGGCCGGGGGCATATCAACGATACCTTTGCGGTAACTGCGTGCCAACCCGGCGTGCAAAGCAGGCGGTTTATTTTGCAGCGCATCAACACCTATGTGTTCAAAAACCCGGCGGCCCTCATGCAAAACATTGTGGGGGTTACCGGGTACCTGCAAAAGGTTATTACAGCCAATAACGGCAACCCTGCCAGAGAAACCCTAACGGTGGTTTCTTCACGGCAGGGTTTGCCTTATTTTACCGCGCCGGACGGCAGCGCCTGGCGGGTGTACCTGTTTATAGAAGACGCCGTATGCTACCAGGTGGCCGAAACCCCCGCCCTTTTCGAGGCCTCGGGCCAGGCCTTTGGCAATTTTACCCGCCTTTTGCAGGGCTACCCGGCCGAAACCCTGCACGAAACCATTCCCCATTTTCACAATACGCCCCGGCGTTTTGAAAATTTTTTGAAAGCCCTGCGGGCCGACGCGCTTAACCGCGCGCAAAGCTGTGCCGCCGAGGTAGAATTTGTGCTGGGCCGCCGGGCACAGTACGCCACCCTTACCGGCCTGTTGCAGCAGGGCAGGCTGCCGCTGCGGGTAACCCACAACGACACCAAACTGAACAATATTATGATGGACCCCGCCGCCCGGAAGGGCGTTTGCATTATCGATTTGGACACCGTAATGCCCGGCCTTTCGCTGTACGATTATGGCGATTCCATTCGCTACGGGGCCAACACGGCCACCGAAGATGAAAAAGACCGGGCCATTGTCTCCTTCAGCCTGCCCCTGTTTGAAAGCTACACCCGCGGGTACCTGAAAGGCGCGGGGGATATTTTGTGGCCGCTGGAAAAACAAATGATGCCCTGGGGGGCCAAAATAATAACGCTGGAGTGCGGCATGCGCTTTTTAACCGATTATTTGGAAGGCGATTTGTATTTTAAGGCCGAAAGGCCGGGGCACAACCTGCAGCGGGCCCAAACCCAGTTTGCTTTGGCGGCGGATATGGAGCGGCAATGGGAGGCAATGCGGCAAACAGTGCAAAAGCTTGCTTTTTAAAAGCGGGCTTTGGTATGATAATACACAGGTATTTTCACGCGGCGCCACCCAAGGAAAGGAAGGAATTCCATGAATTTTACAGATATAACCCCCTACGATTTGCAGGCCAACCCGTTTGCCCTTATTGGCAAAGGCTGGATGCTGGTTACAGCCGGGGATGAAAAAAGCTGCAACACCATGACCGTATCGTGGGGGCAGGTGGGCATTATGTGGAACAAGCCGGTGGTAAACGTGTACCTGCGCCCGCAGCGTTACACGCTGGAATTTTTGGAAAAGCAGCAGCGCTTTTCGCTGTGCACCTTTGCGGGCGAAAGCCAGCGCCCGGCCCTCAGCCTGCTGGGCAGCAAAAGCGGCCGCGACGGAGACAAAATAACCGAAGCGGGCCTGCACACCATACTGGTAGACGGCGTGCCCGCCTTTGAAGAGGCCGATAAAATTTTTATCTGCAAAAAGCTTTACCGCCAAAAGGTGGAGGAACAGGGCTTTTTAGACACTGCCTTGCCGGACAAAAATTACCCGGGAAAAGATTTCCACGTTATGTTCATTGCCGAAATTGAAAAGGTGTATGCGGCCCGCTAAGCGGCCTGCCCGCCCGAAGAGCCTGCCTTAAATAAAAGCAGCCTGCCGCGGCAGGCTGCTTTTATTTGAGGGGTGAAAAGGCGGCAGGCCTGCCGGCGCCGCGCGCCGCCGCGGTGTTACGCCCGGCCGCCCTCCAGCTGCAAAAGATATTCTTTTACGGGCAGGCCGCCGCCGTACCCCACAAGAGCGCCGTTTGCCCCAATAACCCTGTGGCAGGGCACCACAATAAGCAAGGGGTTGCGGTTGTTGGCCATGCCCACCGCCCGGCTTGCCTTTGGGTTGCCGGTGGCCGCGGCAATTTGGCCGTAGCTGCGGGTTTGGCCGTAGGGTATGGCCTGCAGGGCCCGCCATACCCGGGTTTGAAACGGGGTGCCCGCCGGGCCAAGCGGCAGGCTGAAGGCCCTGCGGCTTGCTGCAAAATATTCCTCCAGCTGCTGCCGGGCCTGGCCCAGCAAAGGGGTTTCGCCCCGGGTGCCCTCAAAGGTTTCTGTGTGCAGCAAAATATGGGTTAGGGCGCCGTTTTCCTCGGCCAGCAAAAGGCGGCCGATGGGGCTTGTATAAAAAGTGTAGGTTTTCATACAAATTTCTCCTTATTGTGCTATATATAAATAAAAATATTGTAGCACATGCGGGGCGCCTTCGCCAGCGGGGGCCGGGGCTTGTTTGCGGGGCGGTTGCCTTTGGGCAACCCGGGGCAAAAAAGCGCCCCGGCGCAGGGGGCGGGGCAAACCGGTTATTTTTAAAAACTGTACAACTGCGCCGGTAAGTTGTATAATAATATGGGTTTATTCCCTCTTGAGCGGGCCGTTTGGCACTAAAAAGTACCTGGTTTGGGCCTGCAAAGTAAAATAAAAGCCTGGCAATGGCAATGTGGGCCGCAAAGCCGGGGCATTAAAAAGGAGGCGGCAGAACGTGATTTCTTTTTACAACACATCCGGTAAAATTAGCATGACCGGCGGTTATTTTGCGGAATTGGTTTCCAACGCGGCGCAAAGCGGGTTTGGCGTTGCGGGTATGGGGGTCGGCGGCATGGGCGATAGCCTCATCGGCCTTGTATACCCTGATTTTCCTGAAAAAGGGGTGCGTGTTACGGAAGAGGGCGGCAAGCTGATAATAGACCTTCATATTAAGGTGAGTTACGGCATTAATATTGCGGCGGCGGTAAAAAGCATTACCCACAAGGTGCAGTACGTTGTGGAGGAGGCAACCGGCCTTGCAGTTAAAAAAATAAATGTCTCGGTAGACGATATTATTGCTTAAAAAATAACAGCCGGGGCTATGCCCGGTATTCGCCTGGGGGGTATTTTGCCCTTGGGGCAATATACCATTCGAAAGGTTTATGAGGTGAAGAACATGATAGACGGAAAAATTTTGCGGGATGCCATTATTTCCGGCGCAAACAATATTTCTAAAAACCGCGCCGAGGTTGATGAATTGAATGTTTTCCCGGTGCCCGACGGCGACACCGGTACCAATATGAGCATGACGGTAACGGCGGCCCGCGACGAGCTGCTGAACCTGTCGGCAAAGTGCACCGTGGAGGAGGCCTCCAAGGTGGCGGCTTCGGCCATGCTGCGGGGCGCCCGCGGCAACTCGGGGGTTATTACCTCCCTTTTGTTCCGGGGCTTTTCCAAAGCGCTGGCAGGCAAAAAAGAGGCCGGCGCCGACGACATTGTAGAGGCCTTCCAAAAGGGTGTGGAGGGCGCCTACAAAGCGGTAATGAAGCCCACCGAGGGCACCATTCTTACCGTGGCCCGGGTTGCCGGCGAAACGGCGGCGGCCTCTGGCGAGCAGGATGTAAAAAAGCTTTGGGATATTATTGTGAAGGCGGCCGAAGAAGCGCTGCTGCACACCCCGGAACAACTGCCCGTGCTTAAAAAGGCCGGCGTGGTAGACGCGGGCGGCCAGGGCTTCTGCTATATTTTGGTGGGCATGCAGTCGGTTATTCAAAGCGGCAAAATCATTAAAAACGGCGAAGTGGCCAAGGCCTCTAAAAAAGCCAAGCTTTCCACGGTAAATGTGGGCAAAGGCGTATTTGCGGAAGAGCTTAACCCCGATATCACCAACGCCTACTGCACCGAATTCCTTGTAAACAAGGAAGATGGCGCCAACGCCATTAAGCTGCGCGCATTTCTTGAATCCAACGGCGATTCTGTGGTGGTGGTGGATGATGATGAAATCATCAAATGCCATGTGCACACCGCAGACCCGGGCAAGGTAATCAGCCAGGCGCTCACCCATGGCTTTTTAACCAAAATGAAAATAGAAAACATGCACGAGCAGTATGTAACCCGCCAGGCCCAGGGCGCGGGGCTGCAAAAGCAGGCCAAAGCCGAAAAAGAAGAGCCCACGGCCTTTCCCTACGCCTCGGTAGACAACGAGCGCGCCTTTGGCTTTGTGGCCGTGGCGGCGGGCACCGGCCTGCACAGCATTTTCACCGACCTTGGGGTAGACGCGGTAGTTTCAGGCGGGCAAACCATGAACCCCTCCACCGAAGACATTGTAAGCGCCGCGCAAAGCGTGCCGGCCAAAACCGTGTTTATACTGCCCAACAACAAAAACATTATTATGGCTGCCGAGCAGGCCGCCAAAATTGCCGACCGCAGGCTGGTGGTTTTGCCCACCCGCACCGTGCCCCAGGGTATGAGCGCCATGCTGGCCTTCAACCCCGATGCAGGCGAAGAAGAGAACACCATTGAAATGATGCAGGCCGCCGAAAAGGTTTCCACCGGCCTTGTTACCTTTGCCGCTCGCAATTCCGACTTCGACGGCAAAAAAATTAAGCGCGGCGAAATTTTGGGCCTGGAAAACGGCAAGCTTGCCAGCGTTGGCGCCGATATTACCAAAATAACCTACCGCCTTGCCCGCAGCATGTGCAAAAAGGGAACAAGCTTTGTAACCCTTATTTCGGGCTGCGATGTAAACGAAGAGGATGCCGAAAATACCCTTGAAATGGTAAAGGCAAAAATACCGGCGGGCATAGAGGTTACCCTGGTAAACGGCGGCCAGCCCGTATATTACTACATGGTTTCGGTGGAATAAACCCATTGCGGGGCGTGTAATTTTGTGGGGCCTTGCCCCGTATAGGAGATAATAATTTTGGGATTATTAAAAAAATTGTTCGGCAGTTTTTCCGACAAGGAAATTGCGCGCATCCAGCCTGTGGTGAACAGCATTGAAGCCAAGGAAGAGGAATACAAGGCCCTGAGTGATGAAGAGCTTGTGGGCATGACCCAAAAGCTGAAAGACCGCCTTGCCGAAGGAGAAACGCTGGACGACATTCTGCCAGACGCCTTTGCCACCTGCCGCGAGGCTTCGGCCCGCGTGCTGGGCATGCGCCATTTTCCGGTGCAGCTGGCGGGCGGCGTGGTGCTGCACAAGGGCATGATTGCCGAAATGAAAACCGGCGAGGGCAAAACCCTTGTGGCCACCCTGCCGGTATACCTCAACGCCCTTACCGGCCAGGGCGTGCATGTGGTTACGGTGAACGATTACCTTGCCAAGCGCGACTCGGAATGGATGGGCAAGGTGTACCGTTTTCTGGGCCTTTCGGTGGGCCTTGTGGTGCACGGGCTGGACCCCACCCAGCGCCAGGAAGCCTACAATTCCGACATCACCTACGGCACCAACAATGAATTCGGGTTCGATTACCTGCGCGACAACATGGTGCCCTACAAAAAATACATGGTGCAGCGCGGCCACGCCTATGCCATTGTAGACGAAGTGGACTCCATTTTAATTGACGAGGCCCGCACCCCGCTTATCATTTCCGGCCAGGGGGAAAAAAGCACCGACCTGTACAAAAAGGCCGATGACTTTGTGAAAAAGCTCAAGGTGAAGCGCATCACCGAAACCGACAGCAAGGTAGACTACGATGAGGACGAAGAGCTGGTAAAAGAGGGCGTTGGCTACATTGTGGACGAAAAGCAGCGCAATGCCACCCTCACCGCCATCGGCATTAAAAAGGCCGAACAGTTTTTTGGCATTGAAAACCTTTCCGACGGCGAAAATATGGAGATTGCCCACCATGTAAACCAGGCCATTAAAGCCCGCGGCGTAATGAAGCGGGATGTGGATTATGTTGTGCGCGACGGCGAAGTTATTATTGTAGACGAGCACACCGGCCGCCTAATGCTGGGCCGCCGCTACAACGAGGGCCTGCACCAGGCCATTGAGGCGAAGGAAGGGGTAGAGGTTGCCCGCGAAAGCAAAACCCTTGCCACCATTACCTTCCAGAACTATTTCCGCATGTACAACAAGCTGGCCGGCATGACCGGTACGGCCAAAACCGAAGAGGACGAATTCAACGAAATATACGGCTTGCAGGTAATAGAGGTGCCCACCAACGAGCCACTGGTTCGAAAAGACCACTCCGATGCCGTGTACAAAACGGTGAACGGCAAGTACCGTGCCGTTATTGAGCAGGTGCAGGAATGCCACGAAAAAGGGCAGCCGGTATTGGTGGGTACTATTTCCATCGAGCGCAGCGAAGACCTTTCCAAGCTGCTGAAAGCCAAAAAAATTGCCCATGAAGTGCTGAACGCCAAATTCCATGAAAAAGAAGCGCAAATTGTTTCGCAGGCGGGCCGCAGGGGCGCCGTTACCATTGCCACCAACATGGCGGGCCGTGGTACCGATATTCTGCTGGGCGGCAATGCGGAATTTATGGCCAAAGAAGAAATGCGCAAAATGGGCATTGAGGAAGAATTTATTGGCGAGGCCACCGGCCATGCCGAAACCGACAACGAGGATATTTTAAACGCCCGCAAGGTATACAGCGAGCTGTACGGCAAAAAGAAGGAAGAAATTTCCGCCGAGGCCGAAGAGGTTCGCCAGGCGGGCGGCCTGTTCATTATTGGCACCGAGCGCCATGAAAGCCGACGCATAGACAACCAGCTGCGCGGGCGTTCCGGCCGCCAGGGAGACCCCGGTGAAAGCCGTTTTCACCTCTCTTTGGAAGACGATTTGATGCGCCTGTTTGGCGGCGACCGGGTAATGAGCATGATGGATACCCTTGGCGTGGATGAAGACACCCCCATTGAAAACCGCATCATTACCAACTCTATTGAAAGCGCCCAGCGCAAAATAGAGGGCCGCAACTTTGAAATGCGCAAAAACGTGCTGCGGTTTGACGACGTTATGAACAGCCAGCGCGAAATTATTTACGGCCAGCGGCTGGAGGTGCTCTCCGGCGAGGATGTTTCGGGCCGGGTGCGCAACATGATGCACGAAAGCATTGAAAATACCGTGGGCTCCTTCTGTGCCGGCGACGATGCCGAGGAGTGGAACCTTACCGCCCTGCGCGACCATTACCTTGGCTGGCTTACCAAAAAGGACGACTTCCACTATACCGACGAGGAACTGGAAGACATCACCCGCAAAAAAGTAATTGATGCGTTGGTGGAGCGCGCCGATGCAAGGTACGATGCCAAGGAAGAAAAATACGGCAGCGAAATTATGCGCGAACTGGAGCGCTTTGCCCTGCTGAACAATGTGGACACCAAGTGGATGAGCCACATTGACGCCATGGAGGAACTGCGCAAGGGCATTTACCTGCGCGGCTACGCCCAGCGCGACCCGGTGGTGGAATACCGTATCGAAGGCTTTGAAATGTTCGATGAAATGGTGGAGGCCATTCGGGAAGACACCACCAAAATGATTCTCACCCTGGAAATTGTGGATAAAAACGCCCCCCCCGAGCGCAAACAGGTTGCCAAGGAAACCGGCACCAATGCCTCCGGCGCCGCGCCCCAAAAAAAGGCGCCGGTGAAAAAGGCGGCAAAGCCCGGCCGCAACGATTTGTGCCCCTGTGGCAGCGGCCTCAAGTTCAAAAAATGCGACTGCAAGGAATACCATTCCTAAGTCCGGTTTTATATACGGCAACGCCGGCCGCCCCGTTTACCAGCGGGGCGGTTTTGTGTTATACTGGTTGCAGTTTAAAGTGGGCCGGGCCGGGGTTTTGGCCGTGCGGGTTTTGCCGTTTTGGCGGCCCCTGCGCCGCAATTCTGCAGCAGGGCAGCCCTTGCCCGGGGCTCTTTGTATGGGGCTTTCGCCGCAGGGGTTGCCCGCGGCCATTAATTGTGTTACAGGAGGCGTAAAACCTTGGCTGAAAAAAAATACCGCATTGGAATAGACCTTGGCGGCACCAACATCAAGGTGGGCATTGTAGACGAAGAAGAGCGCATTGTTGGCAAAAAAAGCGGAAAAACCAAGGCGGAAAGGCCCTGGCAGCAGGTGGTGGAGGACATGGCCTCCCTTACAAAGGCCCTGCTGCGGGAATTGGATATAAAGGTGGAAGAATGCGGTAAAATGGGCATTGGCAGCCCCGGCATGATCGACCATAACGCTGGGGTGGTTACCTTTGCGGGCAATTTCAACTGGAGCAATATCCCGCTGGTGGCCGAAATGCGCCGCTATTTCGATTTGCCCATTCGCCTCAGCAACGACGCAAACTGCGCCGCTTTGGGCGAGGTGCGGGCCGGGGCGGGCAAGGGCTGCAGCCATGTGGTGCTCATCACCCTGGGCACCGGTGTGGGGGGCGGTGTTGTGGCGGGCGGCATTTTGCAGGAGGGCGGCTTTGCCGGCGGTATGGAGCTGGGGCATACCCTGCTGATAATGGATGGCGAGGGCTGCACCTGTGGGCGCCTTGGCTGCTTTGAGGCCTATGCCTCGGCCAGCGCGCTGGCCCGGCAGGCCCGGCGCGCCGCCGAACAAGACCCTGCTTCCCTTATGCACGAAATGTGCCGGGGTGAGCTTGCCAACATGAACGGGGCCATTCCCTTTAAGGCGGCCCAAAAGGGAGACAAAGCCGCCCAAGCTGTGGTAGACGGCTACATCAAGTACCTGGGCGAGGGGCTTATCAACTGCATCAATGTTTGGCGGCCCGAAAAGGTGCTGCTGGGCGGTGGCATTTCCAATGAGGGAGACCCGCTTACCCTGCCGCTGAACGAATATGTAAAGCCGCGCTGCTTTGCGGGCGAAAAGGGCTACGTGCCCCCCATTGAGGTGGCCGCCCTTGGCAACGACGCGGGCCTTATTGGGGCCGCCGCGCTGTAGCGGCAGCACCGCGAAGCGAGGTTGGTTTGCCTTCGTTCAAAAGCACCGGCAGGCTTTACAATTTTAGTTGCGCAGGGTTTGGGCGGCTTTTGCCCCGCCAAACGCCCTGCGCGGCAAATAAGCTGCCGCCGGTATAAAAAAGCAAAAGGGGAAACACCAAATGAAAATGTGGGCAGGGCGCTTTGAAAAAGAACTGGACAGCAGCATCAACGACTTCAATTCGTCCATTTCTTTCGACTGGGTAATGTACCGGCAGGACATTGAAGGTTCTGTGGCCCATGCCCAAATGCTGGCCGCGCAGGGCATTATTCCAAAGCAGGACGCTGAGGCCATTGTGCAGGGCCTTGGCGAAATTTTGCAAGAGCTGGAGGATGGCAGCCTGTCCATCGACCCGCAGGCCGAAGACATTCACATGTTCATCGAGCAAACCCTCACCGCCCGCATAGGCGATGCGGGCAAGCGCCTGCACACCGCCCGCAGCCGCAACGACCAGGTTGCCCTGGATATAAGAATGTACCTGCGCGCCAAAACAGATGAGCTTGCCACCGCCGTGCGGGGGCTGGCCCGCAGCCTTGTGGCCCTGGCCGAACAAAATACAGACACTGTAATGCCCGGCTACACCCATTTGCAGGTGGCCCAGCCGGTTACCTTTGCCCACCACATTATGGCCTACGCCCAAATGCTGCGGCGCGACCTTGGCCGCCTGGAAGACTGCAAAAAGCGCATGAATTTTTCCCCGCTGGGGGCCTGTGCCCTGGCGGGTACCACCTACCCCATCAACCGGGCGCAAACCGCCGCGGCCCTTGGCTTTACCGCGCCCTGCCCCAACAGCATGGACGCTGTGAGCGACCGCGATTTTTGTGTGGAGCTGGCCTCGGCCTTAAGCCTTGTTATGACCCACCTTTCCCGCCTTTCCGAGGAAATTGTGCTGTGGTGCACCAGCGAGTTTCGCTTTGTAGAGCTGGACGACGCCTTTGCAACCGGCTCGTCCATTATGCCCCAAAAGAAAAACCCCGACATTACCGAGCTGGTGCGGGGCAAAACCGGGCGGGTAAACGGCAACCTGGTTGCCCTGCTTACCATGCTGAAGGGCCTTGCCCTTGCCTACAACAAGGATATGCAGGAGGACAAGCAGGCCATTTTCGACCGTGTGGAGACCACCCTTGCCTGCCTTGCGGCGGTAACACCCATGATGGAAACCCTGAAGGTAAACCGTGAAAATATGCGGGCAGCCGCGGCCCGGGGCTTTATCAACGCCACCGACTGTGCCGACTATCTCACCAAGCGCGGTGTGCCCTTTCGGGACGCTTACAAAATTACCGGCGGGCTGGTGGCGCTTTGCATCCACAAAAATACCACACTGGAGGCACTGCCGCTGGAAGAATACCGTGCGGCAAGCCCCGTGTTTCAAGAGGATGTGTACGAGGCCATTGCGCTGAACACCTGCGTGGCGCAGCGCAGCAGCGAGGGCGGGCCCGCCCCCACGGCGGTAAAGCGGCAAATTGCACAGTATAAGCAGGAGATGGGCCTGTAATTTTTTAAACCGGCGGCAGCCTGCCCGCCGGCAAAACAGAACAGCAGCATAGAGCGCAGTGTGTAAGCAAAGGCCGGTTTTGGCCGGTAAATTTTATGAAAAATACAGCAGGGCGGGGGGCCACGCCCTTCGCCCTGCTGTGTAACAGTGGTAAGGAGTGGTGGTTTGGTGGAACCGCAATTGGCGCCTTTGTATACAAGGTGGGGCAAAACGTTGAACAAAAGCTGCCCCCTGCCCGAATACCCCCGCCCCCAGCTGCGCCGCAGCGAATGGCAGTGTTTAAACGGCCCTTGGCAGTATGCCATTTGCAATGAAAAAAGCGAACCCCCCCCCGCCAAGTTCGATGGCGAAATTGTTGTTCCCTTTTCGCCGGAAAGCCTGCTTTCCGGCGTGCAGCGCCAACTGCTGCCGGGGCAAATGCTGTGGTACAGCCGCGGCTTTGAAGCAGAGGCGAAGGAAGGCCACTGCACCCTTCTGCATTTTGGCGCGGTAGACCAGTGCTGCACCGTATACCTGAACGGGCAAAAGGTGGGCAGCCACAGGGGCGGGTATTGGCCCTTTGCGCTGGACGTTACCGGTGCCCTGCACAGCGGGCAAAACCGGCTTGTGGTGGCGGTAGAGGATGACAGCAGCCAGGCCGCATACGCCTACGGCAAGCAAACCCTGCAAAGGGGCGGCATTTGGTACACCGCCCAAAGCGGTATTTGGCAAACGGTGTGGCTGGAGCAGCCCCCGGTACAGCATATTCGGGCCTTGAAAATTACTCCGGAGTACGATGAGGAAGCGGTAATGTTAACGGTGGAGGCCGCCGAAAAAACCGGGCGGCAGGCGCTGGTACAGCTGCAAGTGCTGGACGGTGAGCAGCCCGTGGCAGAGCTTACCCTTGAAGTCGGGCGGGAAACGGCCATAAAAATGCCCGGGTTCAAAAGCTGGTCGCCCGACAGCCCTTTTTTATACGGGCTGCGGCTTTCTTTGGGGGAAGACAAGGTAGAAAGCTACTTTGCCATGCGCAAAATAGCGCTGGAAAAGGGGGAAAACGGCGTTCCCCGCCTTTGCCTTAACAACAAACCGCTGTTTCATACCGGCCTTTTGGACCAGGGCTATTGGAGCGACGGCCTGTATACCCCGCCTTCAAACGAAGCCATGCTGTGGGATATTCAGCAAATGAAAAGCATGGGCTTTAACATGCTGCGCAAGCACATTAAAATAGAGCCGCTGCGCTGGTATTACCACTGCGACAGGCTGGGTATGCTGGTTTGGCAAGACTTTGTAAGCGGCGGCTACCCCTATAAACCGCTGGTTACCCAGTTGCTGCCCTTTGTGGGCATTCATATAAAAGACAGCCGCTACGGCCTGTTTGGCCGAAAGGATGCCGAGGGAAGAAAGCGGTTTGAAGAGGAAATGCGCCAAACCGTGCAGCTGTTGTACAACACGCCCAGCCTTGTGCTGTGGGTGCCCTTTAACGAGGGATGGGGCCAGTTCGATGCGCTGCGCATTACCCGGCAGCTGCGGCAGCTGGACGCCACCCGCCCAATCGACCACGCCAGCGGCTGGCACGACCAGGGCGGGGGAGATTTTCAAAGCGCCCACATTTACTACAAAAAATTTCGTTTGAAAAAGGACACAAAGGGCCGGGCACCCATTTTAAGCGAATTTGGGGGCTACAGCAGCCCTGCGCCGGGGCACATGGCAAGCGAACGGCTGTTTGGCTATAAAATGTACTCCGGCAGCGGGCCGCTTACCCGGGCGGTGGAGCAGCTGTACCGTGAACAGGTGCTGCCCGCGGTACAAAAAGGGCTTTGCGCCGCCGTGTACACCCAGGTAAGCGATGTGGAGGATGAAATAAACGGCCTTGTTACCTACGACAGGGAAGAGGTGAAAATAACCACCTAAACCATGGAAAAAATAAACCGGGAATTAATTGAAAGATATTCCTCCACTTTTCTATAAAGTTTTCTGCAAAGGCTGCCGCTCTGCGCCCAGCTTACAAGAGGGGCGAAAGCGGTTTTGGCGGCTTTATAGCCTGCGGCAGCCCGGGCAAGGGAAAAACTGTAAAAAGAGCGCCATAAAATACAATTTGTATTTTATGGCGCTCTTTCAATTGTCGGCCAACCGCCGGCTCTGCCAGTGGGGGCTTGCTCTGGCTTTGCCAGGCTTATGTCAAAAGATGAATGGTTGGCAAAAAGCTGAATAAGGCCACACTGGATGCCCTTTTAACGGCATCGGGGCAGAAGAGGCAAACGAAATTCTCAAGTGCGTCTTTAGGCATTCGCCGCGCCGGTACCGGTGCCCGCCGGGCGCTGTGCATGACGCCCGGGGTGGCCGAAGCCGTCTTTGTCCAGAAAAAAATATTTCATTTTCTGCTTTTAAAGGGCAGGCCTTAAAAGGCTGTTCTATATGTGCAGGTGGGCGGGTCTTAGTCCTCCACCAAAGCCTCCGGCTGGCTGGCCTCGCCGCTTACCTTATACAGGTTTGCCTCATAGGGGCGCAAAAGGCCCACCACGCCGCCGTAGTTGCCGGCAACCAAAAGGTGGCCGCCGGTAAGGGGGCCGGGCCGCTTTTGCTCCTGCCCGGTCAGGTTTATTTCTACGTAATAGCTTTCTCCTTCGCTTTTGCGGAAGTAACAGAATGTATTTTTATTGCTTAAAAATACGGGGTGGAATTCTCCGTACACCAGGGCCTCGCTGCCCTTGCGCAGGGCAATCATTGCCTTGTAGAAATTCAGCACCGAATCGGGGTCTTCCGCTTCGGCCTCGGTGTTAATGCGGGTGTGGTTGGTATTTACCACAAGCCAGGGGGTTCCGGTGGTGAACCCGGCGTTTTCACCGGCGCTCCACTGCATGGGGGTGCGGGCGTGGTCCCGCAGGCCCGCCATTACATGGGTAAAGGCGTCTTCGGGGCCTTTCGCAGGCAGCAATTCCCGGTACAGGTTTATGGCCTCCACATCGCGGAACTCCTCTGGCCCTGCAAAGGCGTTGTTGGTCATGCCAAGTTCTTGCCCCTGGTATACAAAGGGGGTACCCTTTAAGGTAAATTGCAGTACGGCCAACAGCTTTGAAATGGCGGGGTAAAAGGCTTCTTCCTTGGTAACCTTGCTGGGTATGCGGGGGTTGTCGTGGTTTTCAAAAAACAGGCTGGGCCAGCAATTGTTGCCGTAGTTTTGCTGCCATTTCAAGAAATAGGTTTTTAAAAAGCGAAGGTCATACAGGTAATCATCCATGCGGGTGTGGCCGGGCGTTTCCAAATGGTCGAAATTGAAAGCAAGGTCCAGCTCGCCCCGCTCCTCGGCCGTAAGCATTTTGCACATGTTAATGCCAAGGCCGGGGGTTTCCCCCACCGTAAGCGTGTCAAATTTCCCAAAGGTTTCCCGCCGCATTTCCTGCAAATACTCATGCAGGTGGGGCCCGTAAAAGAAATGCTCAATTCCGCGCACACCAACATATTTGCCCACCAGCTCGTTGCCGTCGGCAAGGCTGTCTTTGGAAATAAAGTTGATAACGTCCATACGGAAGCCGTCTACCCCTTTTTCCAGCCACCAGTTGATCATGTCGTACACTTCGTGGCGCAGGGCGGGGTTGTCCCAGTTCAGGTCCATCTGCTTTTTGCTGAACAGGTGCAATGCCCATTCTTTTTGCTCCTCATAATAGTTCCAGGCGGGGCCGCTGAAAAAGCTGATCCAGTTATTTGGCTCCTCTTTGTTTTCATTTTTGCCCTTGGCCCAAATATAGTAATCCCTGGTGGGGCTTTCGGGGTCTTTCAGGGCTTTTTGAAACCACTCGTGCTCGTCGGAGGTATGGTTCACCACAAGGTCCATAATCAGCTTCATGCCGTTTTTGTGCAGGGCGGCCAGCAGGGCGTTAAAGCTGGCCATGTTGCCAAATTCCGTCATAATTTTGCGGTAATTGCGTATGTCGTACCCCATGTAGTCCTTGGGGGAATCGTAAATGGGGGAAAGCCATAAAACGTCTACGCCCAGCTCTTTCAAATAGGGAATACGGCTGCGAATGCCCGCCAAGTCGCCAATGCCATCTCCGTTGGAATCTTGAAAGCTGCGGGGGTAAATTTGGTACACCACCGCTTCCTTCCACCATTTGCGGGTAATGGTGGCGGGGCTTTCGGGCGGGGCCTCGGTATCGCTGTTCAACAGGCGCAGTATGCTTTCGGCAAGGCCGGGGGCCTTTTTGCCAAACATGCTTTCCAGCGCCGAAAGCTTAAGCGAAGCCACAAGCGGGTTGGTTACCAACGCCGGGCTTTTGCCGGTTTGGGTAAGCAGGGTGTCTATAATATCTTTGCCAATGGGGTTCTGGTATACCTCCCGCAGGGTGCTGTTCATGGTAATCATCTAAAGCCCTCCATTCTCAAAATTATTCTGCAATTAAAGTGGAATATTGGTTGCTGGTTGTATTTAAAATAAATATCCGGTTTGGGGTTTGGTTGTCTATCAACAGAAAATGGCCCACCACACAGTAGTTAAGGCCAAAATACCATTCATAGGTGTCAATAAAAAAGTGGGCGCTGCCCTCTGTGGGGAAAACGGCGGCAACAGCCGTGGGGTCTTCGGCCGTGCCGGTGGCCTGGTACAGGGCAACGCGGTCTGCCGCCGCCTCGGTACCCATATTGCCGGAATAATCGTTGTAAAACAAAAAGTAAATCTTGCCGTCGCATGGAATAAGAGTGGATTCTGGCAAAGCCGGGTGGGGGTTTGGAATGGCAATGATTTCTTTGCCATTATAAACATGCCAATAAAACCCGTCGCTGGAAGGAGTTCCAACCATTTTGTAGTAAAATAAACCGTTCGGCGTTGCCTCGTAAATGGCGGATGCATCTTCGGCAATAAACTGCTGCTTGCCGTCTATCTCGGCGGTGTAGCGGTATTTTGAGGTGGCAGAGTTGTAAGTTCTTGTTACCTGGTAACTGCCGCAGTCGATGGAAACCGGGGTCTCTGGCTGGTAATTTGACGAAGAAGCGCTCTCCTCCTCACTGTCCCGC
Source organism: Oscillospiraceae bacterium (assembly GCA_047973285.1). GTDB lineage: Bacteria > Bacillota > Clostridia > Oscillospirales > Ruminococcaceae > JAAYCI01. The sequence continues at coordinate 18,750 of JBKEBR010000429.1, forward strand.
TGCAATTCCCCCTGCCGTGAAAAGGTGAGTGTGCGAACATAAGGGTATTCAGAAGGGTACGGGTACTTTACATAAACCAGCACAGCGTTTTCCTGCAATTCAAAATCGGCGGCGTAGGCGGCCTCCGGCGCTTCTGCCTCTTGTCCCTCTAAAGCGGGGAAAACAGAGACATATTCGTCGCTGAAAACAGGGGTTCTTTCCTGGGTATCAAGGTTGTACAGGCTAATTTGAAGCTGATAGCCGTAACTGCCGGTATAGGGTTCAAAGGTAGCCAAAAACAAGGTGTTGCCGTTGGTTTCGGGCAAAACAGCGCGGTGCGCCCCTTTGTACAGCAGGGTGTTCTGGCGCGTTGCAGGGTTGTAGGCATACAGGCTGGTTTGGCTTGACCCAAGGCTGGTTTCTACGGCAGGTGCCGAGGGGTCGGGCAAAATAAGCAGCAAATCATCTTGCCGCTTGCCGGCAATGTACTCCACATTGTTTTTCACAAGGGAAACATCGGTTCCCTCGCTTTTGTACAGCTGTGAATTGTAGGTAAAGTAGAGGGAATCTTCCCGCTGCAAAAAAGAAGAGCCCAAAGAAGAAAAACCAGACACAGAAGAAAGAAACTGGTATTCGTCAGCTACCGCCGGTGGCAAAACATCTGAAGAAGAGGAAACGGGGGCGGAACCGGAAGCCGTAGAAACAGAATTGCTGCCGCAGGCCGCAAACAAAC
>JBKEBR010000430.1:0-2800 GCA_047973285.1 Oscillospiraceae bacterium
GCCCCTCCGCCTCGCGAATAACCCCGGCGGGGTGGCACAGGTTGTCCAGCGGCTTCATGGAATTTACATCCACCGAAAGGCACCGGGGGCCAAGAAACTCGGTTAGGGCGGGGTTGCCCGCCCCCCGCTTGTGGCCGGGCACGTCAAAGGGCACTACCCGCATGGTTTTAAAGGCTTCCAGCGCTTCCAGCACCGGGGCCCTGCTTTGGTCTTTCAATGCCGCGCCCCCTCAATACACATTGGTGCCGCTGAAAATTTCTATCATTTCCCGCCGCAGGCTGCCGGTAATGCTTAGCCTTGTGCGGGGCGCAAGCTCGTACACATCGGTGTTGAAAAGGTAATTCTGCAAATCCACTTCCTTGATGAGCATTTTGGTGTGGAAAATATTGCTTTGGTACATGTTTACGTCAATGGCGTCGTACCGGGCAAGGGTTTCGGGGGCAATATAGTCTTGTATGGAGGTGAGCCTGTGGTCGGCAAAAAGCTTTTTGCCGTTTACGTCGCGGGTAAAGCCCCGCACCCGGTAGTCTAAGGTGATAATGTCAGAATCAAAGCTGCCCAGCAAAAAACCCAGCGTGGAAAGGGGGGTAATTTCGCCGCAGGTGGCAACGTCGATATCCACCCGGAAGGTGGCAATGGAGGTTTCGGGGTGGTATTCGGGGTAGGTGTGCACCGTTACATGGCTTTTGTCGAGGTGGGCCACCACCAGTTCGCCGCTGCGGCCGGGCAGCATGCTTTCTTCGGCAATTAAAAAGGTTACGCTGGCGCCCTGGGGCTCGTAGTCCTGCTTCGAAACGTTCAGCACCGTGGCGCCAATCATTTCGGTAAGGCGGTACAGAATGCTGGTGAGCCGCTCGGAGTTGTACTGCTCGTCTATATAGGCAATATAGTCTTTTTGCTCCCGCTGGGTTTTGGCGTAGCACACGTCGTAAATATTGAAGCTGAGCGATTTTGTAAGGTTGTTGAAGCCGTAAAGCTGCATTTTGTTTTCCATGGCAGGCCCCTTTCAAACGCAAAAAAACGCACTGTGGGTATACCACAATGCGTTTGGAACCAGCCATATAAGCGCTTTATTTATTACACGGGCCACACAAAGGCCCGCTTTTATTTATTTTGCTTTGTTTCAGAGTTTAGACAGCAGGAACTGCTTTGCCACTCTTATTGACCGTTTCACAAGCTGTGCATCTTGGTACACATTTTGGTTATTAGGAAGTAACCAACTCATAAAATTTGCGCTTTTAACGCAATCAATAACGCGGCTTATGCCGCCATCGGCAGTTGACCCGGCTGTCCGTATGGCCTTGGCTCTTTGCGAAAAGAGCGGTCAAGCAGTTCTTGGGTTCAAAAACTTAGCTGAGTATAATATAAACATGGGAAGCTGTCAACAAAAAAATTCATTATTTTACACCGGCTTTACAGCCCGTGCGGCAGGTGTTTTTTATTTTTTGATGTAGGAACAGCAATAATCTGCCACCTGCTCTGCCAAAATTTTAAAGCTGCTGTTTGCGGGAATGGTAAAGCTCTGCCCCTCTGCAAAGGCTGCCCATTCGCCGCTGCCGGGCAGCAGCGCCTTTATGGTGCCGCCCAGCACCTCCATCTGCTCCTCGTCTGCGGTGGCAAACTCATATTCGCCCGGCATTACAATACCCAGCGTTTTGCGGGTGCCGTCCTGCAAAAGGACGGTGCGGCTGGTAACCCCGCCGTTAAAATATACATTTGCCTTTTTAATTGCCGTAACATTTTCAAACCTGTCCATTGTTCCTTCTCCTGTTCTGGAATGCCTGTATTTTGTAAGGGCGGCCAGCCTGCGCACGCCTTTTAAAGCCCCACCCGGCTACCCTTCCGCCAGCCTTTGCACCGCCTGCTGCAGGGTATCTGTAAAAAAGATACCGCCGCCGCGGTTGCTTTCAACCATAAAATCCTTCAGCGGCTTGCTGGTATAACCCGAAAAATCGCCGTAAATGGCCGCCTTTACCTGGTAGTTTACAAATTTTTGCAGAATTTCACCCGCAAGGCGGGTGCTCAGCACAAAAAAGTCTTCGCCCAGGGCCTGCTTGGCAATGGCCACCCGGCTGCAGCCAAGCTGGTAGTATACCTCGGCAATCAGATCCAGCGCGTCCTGGCCGCTTGCTATTTTCTTTTGCCGCTCATCGTAAACGGCAATGGTTTGGCCGCCGCTTTGTATGGTTTGCATCTTCTTTGTCTCCTTTGCAGGGCCTTTTTGGGGCAACCCGAATGTAGCCTGTTTGCATTATGCCATAAAACGCAAAAAAAATCGATTGGTTCCCAATCGATTTTTTCACCTTTGCCTGCCGGCGCGGGCGGCCAGGGCCATGCAGGCTACTGCATAATATCGGCAAGCGAAACCACCTTGCCCAGAATATAGCGGATATGGTCCAGCGCGGCCAGGTGCTGCCGCTCGTTTGTGCCGGCCACACATTCCTGTGGCACAATTACATAATAGCCAAACTGCTGGGCGTCGGTGGCGGTGGCCCGCACGCACACATCGGTGGCGGCGCCGGTAATAATAAGGGTATCCACTCCAAGGCCCGCCAGCAAAAGCTGCAAATCTGTTTGAAAAAAGGCGCTGTATCTTCTTTTCATCAGCACATAGTCTTCGGGCTGGGGCTTTAAGGCGTCAATAATTTCAATGCCCTCGCTGCCTTCCAGGCAGTGCACCGGCTCGTCGCCGTCCAGCTCGCGGCCCATGTCTACAAGGGTGGGCCGGTGCGATTCTTTGGTGTAAATAACCGGTATGCCCTTGGCGTGGCAATAGGCCAGCAGCTTTTGGTTTTCCTCA